>CAZOUH010000039.1:0-10266 GCA_964582935.1 uncultured Paludibacter sp. | reverse complement strand
AACGATACGCTGTATGCTGAAAATTTTAAAGAAGATACTACGGAAGCTATTCAAAAACAAATTGCAGATAACTTATTTTGCTCTGTTGATGGGGTTCCTGAATCTCGTATTTTTTCATTTTCCATTTTTCAACTTTGTCATCAATAACACTGATTGCAAGAGTTTCAATGGCATTCTCTTGATTGTTAGCTTGATAGTGGCGGTGCTTATTGTCAATGCTTTTGTGTTTTACATAGTCTTGTCTCTCTCGCGCATGGTCGGAAAAATCTTCTTAGTCTTGCTTTTTATTTTAAGTGCGATTGCAGTTTACTTTGTCAATACTTTCCGCGTCATCTTAGATGAAAGTATGATTGGAAACGTATTTCATACCAATTATGATGAGGCAGGTGGTTTTATTTCTTTTAAGTTGATATTGTACATTATCTTATTGGGGGTGATTCCCGCCATTTTCATCATTAAAACGAAAATAATCAAGGTGAGTTGGAAAAAATTTTTAGTTACTTCTTCGCTCACTTTGTTATTTATCTCGATGTTGGTGGCTATCAATGCAAATAATCTGTATTGGTTTCACAAAAACCACAAACAACTACAAGGACTGCTGATGCCATGGTCTTACAGCATCAGTACATCTCGATTTTTTGAACACAAACGCCAGAGCAATCAAGCGGAAATTCTGTTACCGGATGCCACTATAATGAACAACGAAAAGGCTGTTGTAGTCTTGGTTATAGGTGAATCAGCAAGAAGCCGGAATTTTTCTTTGTATGGTTATGAAAAAAACACCAATCCGCTGCTTTCTCAAATGCCTGATTTGTTTTATTATCCTGCAAACGCATGCGCCACTTATACCATTGCAACCGTCAGGTGTATTTTAAAGCACGACAACACCAATGATTTGCATGAAATTTTGCCCAACTACTTGTACAGAAATAATGTAGAAGTTGTTTGGAGAACCACCAACACGGGAGAGCCACCGGTTCATATTGAGAAATATCAAACTAAAGATTCCCTGAAGCGATATTGCGAAGGAGCGGCATGTAATTATGACGAAGTGCTTGTTGCCGGATTGAAAGAACAAATACTGGCAAGTCAGAAGTCCAAAATACTGATTATACTGCACACCAGCACCAGCCATGGTCCTAATTACAGCAAGAACTATCCGCCTTCTTTTGAAGTATTTAAACCTGCTTGCAATCATGTGGAGCCGGGCGAATGCTCTCAGGAAGAATTATTTAATGCCTACGACAATACGATTGTATATACGGATTACATCCTGTACCGGATAATCGAAGATTTAAAACAGCTGAATGAATATAAAAGTGCCATGATTTATGTGTCTGATCACGGAGAGTCCTTAGGGGAAAAAGACATGTACATGCATGGGGTACCGATGAATATTGCACCCAAAGAACAATATGAAATTCCGTTTATTGTCTGGGTGTCCGATAGCAACCAAAAGCTCAAACCGGATCAAACCGAGACCTTATCTCAAAATCACGTATTCCACAGCATCTTGAATTTCTTAGACATTCAAAGCCTGGTGTATAATGAAACCATGAGTATCTTTAAGTAATAGTACTTACCAAAAATGAAGGCACTTTGCATCACGCAATGAAACAAACAAGTTCCTTCATGATCAACGACATCAAAGGCTGTACTTTATTGCCTACCTCCTGTACTTCTTCATGACTGATTTCAACGATCTTACCGGGAACACCCAGGTCGGTGATAACAGATATACCAAATACCTGCATGCCGGCGTGCTTGGCGACAATGACTTCTGGAACGGTACTCATACCCACGGTGTCTGCACCGATGGCACGAAAATACCTGTATTCGGCAGGTGTCTCAAAAGTAGGTCCTGAAGTACCTGCATATACACCTTCTACTACTTTGATCTTATGCTTGGCAGCTATGGCTTTCGCTTGAGTAATCAGTGCTTTGGAATAGGCTTCGCTCATATCGGGAAACCTTGTCCCTAAAGCTTCGTAATTTTTCCCGCGTAGCGGATGTTCGGGAAATAGATTGATGTGGTCGGTGATGAGCATCAAATCGCCTATCTCAAAATTGGGGTTAATACCGCCTGAAGCATTTGATATCAATAATGTATCAATTCCTATCGCCTGCATCACCCTCACCGGAAAGGTAACTTCCTGCATATTATAACCTTCATAATAATGAAATCGTCCCTGCATCACCAACACATCGACATTGCCTAATTGACCAAGAATCAGTTTGCCTTGATGCCCTTCCACAGTGGAAACGGGAAAGTTGGGAATGGTGTCATACGGAATTTCGACCGTTTGGGTGAGTTGAGTCACCAAATTACCCAAACCGGTTCCGAGAATGATACCAATATGCGGTAAACTGTCAAATTTATTTTTTAGATAAGAGGCGGTTTCTTGAATCTTCTGCAACATAATCGGTAATTTTTTTAATCAATGCGGTTTCGTTGTTATTTAAAATTTTCACGCGTACAGGCAGTGCGTACAAATGATACTTCAAAGAATTAGGTACAATAGGATTGTTGATCAACCTGGCTGCATCTTTCTCCGTCATCAAAATAAGCTTTTCTTGATTGGGGATTTCATAAAACTCTTTCTCAATCAATGCGATATCCTTCTTAGAAAATTCATGATGATCCCTGAATTGTAAATGCCTGATATCATCTGTATAATTCTTCATATGCGATAATATCATTTGTGGCGACACAATGCCCGTTACCAATAAGATGGCTGCCTTTTTTTGTTTGATGTTTTTAAACAGCCACAATCGGTCGGCGTACCGGATGAAAACCGGCAAGGGTTCATCATAAATAAAAGTTGAGAAAAACACATGGTGATACATGTCGGGCTTGACTTCATGCTCTATAACACGCATGTCGATTGCTGATATACCTGCCGGACATTTGGTCACGATGATGATATCAGCACGTTGTGCCCCTTGCCTTTTCGATTCACGAAGGTTGCCACCCGGCAACAAACAGTCGCGCGTGTACAAGCGATTATAGTCTGTGAGCAAAATCGATAAGCCCGGTCTGACTCTGCGATGTTGATGTGCATCATCCAAAATAACCACATCCAATGTGGGATACCGTCTCAATAATTCATCTATACCTTTGCTTCTGTTTTCGGAAACAGCCACCGGCACCCCCTGAAATTTAAGGAACATTTGCATGGGTTCATCACCAATTTCCAACGCATTAGTTTGCTGATCAGCCAATACAAAGCCCTTCGTTTTTCGTTTGTAACCGCGACTTAATACAGCGACACGGAATAACGACAGCAATTCAGATACGATAAATTCAGTATGAGGGGTCTTGCCGGTTCCGCCGACAGTTAAATTTCCAACCGATATAACGGCAGTATCTTTTTCCTTTGAGGGCAACAGTCCGAAGTCATATAAGCCGTTTCGGATATACGTTACAATACCATATACCAACGATACAGGAAAAAACAATAATATTCGGATGGCTTTCTTCATGGCTGGCTTTTCAATCCATGTGTTTACACAAATCTATAATATTGCAAAGTTAATCATTCATCTTATTGTCATGCAAGTACAAAAATTCATTTAAAGAAAATTATTCATTTTCAACACTATGGAACGGGGTCATATCCACTTCCTCCCCAAGGATGGCAGCTCAAAATTCTTTTTAAAGCCAGCCATCCTCCCTTAAAAATTCCATGTTTCATCACAGCTTCCACGGCATATTGAGAGCAAGTCGGCGTGTATCGGCAGCTTGGTCTTAATAGTGGTGAAATCGCATATCTGTAGAAATATACGGGTATCAAAAAAATATGTCTGATGAGTACTTTCATGTTTCCAACGCTTGAATAATCTTATTCAAAGATAGTTTTACTTTATCTTCTATTTCCGAATAGGGGTGGATGGTGCCGGACAAATAGATAAATGCGAGATCAAGCTGCACGTTTTTATCGTTACATTTTTGATGAAGCAGGGACTTATTTAATCGATATGATTCTCGAATTTGTCTTTTGACTTTATTGCGATGCACCGCTTTTTTGATTTTCTTCTTGGGTACGCTGACGAGTACCTGCACGGGAGTTTCTTGCGTATTGTTGAGTAGCCTGTAAACCACCCGCAGCGGATAGATTTTAAAAGTGCTGCCCGCTTCAAACAGTTGGTTGATACGGATTTCACCGCACAAACGTTCGTTCTTGGAAAACTGATTGGGTCGATTTGTTGCCATGCGCACGAATGAATACTCTTATTATCTAAATAAAACAATCCCAAAAGTACGGTTTTTTCGTGACTTTTGGGATTTTATTATCTGTTAAATCAACAAAGAAATTATTTGCTGCCGTTTTTTAGTTTTCTAAAGTGCTCTTTTAAATAAGCATCCAATGCCATGGTCATAGAAGGGGATTCTTCTGTTGGTGCCTCCAAGTCTAATCTCAAGCCCGATTCACGAATGGCAGCAGCGGTAGCAGCACCAAAACAACCGATGTGAATGTCTCCCTGAGTAAATTCAGGGAAATTGATGAACAAAGACTGTACGCCCAAGGGTGTGAAAAACAGTAACATGTCATAATCAAAATCTTCCTTAGGAGTGTATTCATTTGCCACTGTTCTGTACATCACGGCTTTGGTGTAAGTGATTTTTGATTTATCAAGCGCATTGATAACATCCTCATTCAGCACTTCAGGCGTCACGAATAGGAATTTCTCATGTACGTGCTTGTTTAAAACAGTTACAAATTCGGGCATTTTACCACTCGAACCGAAAAAAACTTTACGTTTCCGATAATGAATGTAGTGTTGTAAATAAACAGCTACCGATTCGGAAATGCAGAAATACTTCATATCCTCCGGTACGGCAATCCTCATCTCCTCACACAAACGGAAAAAATGATCAATACCTTGTTTGGCGTTGAAAATAATGGCTGAGAAATCCAAAATTTTAATGCGCTGTGCTCGAAATTCTTTTGCGCTTAATGGCTCAACTTTGACAAGTTGATAAAAATCGATCTTTACATTATGTTTCTCGCTTATGTCGAAATAGGGAGATTTTTCTCCGTTAGGCCGGGGTTGGGATACTAATATCTTTTTGATTTTCAATGTTTAACAAATTAAAGTTTAAAACCCTTTTATTATCCATTTATAGACTTGAAACAACCCTATATAGGGTAAAATTTCGAGTGTGCAAAGATACAACAATATGTGAATAGAATCTAATATCTTTTTATAAAAAAGCTGAAAAAGTTTAATAATCAAAAATATAGCCGATAAAATCGCGAATATTGACGCCGTGACATCAAATATATAGGGAGAATTTCCATGATAGAAATATATTTTCAATATCAACAAAGGAGCAATCAAGAGGCTGAGAAAAAACAGGGTGTTGGTGTAAAACTCAGCACCGGAACTAAATGAAGCTTCTTTTGAGAAAGTATAAGCAACGATGCGCGTTAGGAAATGTTTGACGATCAGAAAAATTAAACCGGATAAAAATAGCAGGGAATAGGTTGGAAAGCTGAGCTGCACTTGCGGGTAGAAGCCGAGATATACATACAGACTCAAAACGCCTACAGCAAAAATAATTAAGAAGAAACGTGATTTATATCCTTCTGTGGTTGTTTGGCTGAACATACTTTTACGGATTTTGACTTTGGCGATATTTTGCAGTGAATCCATAATCCAGCCATAAGAACGATTGACGGAAAAGACGAAAAGTATGAATAAAAGCAGCACAACACCGAATATCCAATTTTGCATGTGAGGCATTTGCGGAAACAAATCTCCTTGAAAGCTGACGGGCAAAGGTCTTAAACCCACCCATGCACTTTGAATATAAAGGAAAGTTTCTCTACACTGAGGATAGACCTGCGCACTCAAAACATCATAAATACCGAACATCCGCTACGTCGTTTTTAAATTAAATATACAAAAGTACGTTATTTTCTGTATTTTTGCACAAAATTTTTTTATAATGATATTAGTTACAGGAGCAACAGGATTAGTAGGCGGACATCTTCTTTGGCATTTATTGCAACAACATGAGGAAATTGTTGCGATCAAAAGGGCATCAAGCAATACGAATACCATTCGTACCGTATTTAAGTTTTATACAAAAAATCCCGATGAATACTTGAAAAGGATAATTTGGAGGATAGCGGATGTGAATGATTTTCACGCTTTGCATGAAGCTATGTCGGACATAGAACAAATTTATCATTGTGCGGCGGTGGTATCTTTAGGCGGACAAGGCGTAAATATCAATGATGTGAATGTGTCCGGAACCCGAAATATGGTTGAATTGGCTTTGGCACACCAAGTGAAGAAGTTTTGCTTTGTCAGCTCAATCGCAGCTTGCGGCTTCAGTCACAAAGGTGAATTGATTGACGAAGAAACCCCTTTCCAAAACTCAGTACACAGAACGCCTTATGCGGTTAGTAAATACGAAGCCGAACAGGAAGTTTGGAAAGGAGTAGAAAAAGGCTTAAAAGCCGTTATAGTCAATCCGGGCGTTATCTTAGGCGTTTCGGGAGCCAAATCCGGCAGCGCCTTGCTTTTTCATCAGGTGAAAAGAGGAATGATGTTTTATACCTTGGGCGGATCCGGTTATGTGGATGTACAAGACGTAGCCAAAGCCATGATTTTGTTGATGGACAGCGATATCCATTCTGAGAGATTTATTCTCGTCAGCGAAAATAACTCTAATCAGGAGATACTCAATTGGATGTCAACGGGGTTTAAGAAGCGTAAACCAATAATGAGAGTGGGACGCCGACTGATCATGGTAGTTGGTTTCTTTTCTGAAATTACCGGAAAAATTTTCGGATACACCCCACTTTTAGATAGAAGTATGGGCGTTTCAGCTACCAATCGCTCCTATTATTCATCTCAAAAACTAAAAGATACTTTAGGATTTCGATTCAACCCTATTTCAAAGTGTATTGCTGATGTCTGCAACTTCATGTTGCAAAACTGATTTGAATTTTTCAATAAATGACTTGGCATCTCCCATGGGGAGGCAAAGTGGAGGCAGCAGTCGGATGATGTTTGTTCCCGAAACGCCCGTGAATATTTTTTGTTCAAAGAGCAAGCGATTTCTGATGTCTTTTATTGGCTCTTCAAACTCTAATCCTATCATCAACCCCAAACCACGAACTTCCTTGATTTCAGGGATTTGTTTCAATTCCGACACTAAAAAGCTACCTACTTTTTCGGCATTCTGAACCAGGTTTTCCGCTTTCATAATATCCAACACAGCAATGGCTGCAACGCATGCTAAGTGATTACCTCCAAAGGTAGTCCCTAAAAGACCGTGCGAAGGTTTAAACATCGGACTGATTAACACGCCACCGATGGGATAACCATTACCCATGCCTTTGGCGGTCGTGATTAAATCGGGACGAATGCCGGCATGCTGATGGGCAAAGAATTTTCCACTTCTGCCGTAACCCGACTGTATTTCATCGAGAATCAGGACAGTTCCCGTAGCTTTACAAGCATCACTCAATTGGTTCAGAAAGTGAGCATCAGGAGTTTGAATACCACCAATACCCTGAATGCCTTCGATGATTACGGCACAAACATCCTGTTTGGATAGAGCACTTTTTACTCCCTCAATATCGTTGAGGTCGAAAAACTCAACTTCTAAACCTTCGTTTATGGGAGCAATAATCTTAGGATTATCAGTAATTCGTGCTGCGATGGAAGTGCGTCCGTGAAAACTATTTTTGAATGAAAGTACTTTTTTTCTACCATTATGGAAAGAAGCCAATTTCAAAGCATTCTCATTGGCTTCAGCGCCCGAGTTGACCAGAAAAAGTGCATAGTCTTCGTATCCTGAGATTTTACCGAGTTTTTCAGCCAATTCATGCTGAAATTTATTAACGATGGAGTTGGAATAAAAGATAAGTTTTTCAGCTTGGCTTTTTAATTTTTGTACAAAAAACGGATGCGAATGACCTACTGATATAACAGCATGTCCCCCATAAAAATCGAGATATTCTATGCCTTGTTTATCATATGTTCTACACCCGATTCCCTTTTCAATTTCAATGTCAAACAACGGATATACATCAAAAGGTTTCATATTTATAGTTTTATATTTAGTCAGTTAGAAGGACAAAGTGTCCATTAATTCCAAATTATTCCGGTTCAGTCGGACAAAATTAGAGGATGGATTTTATCATAAGATTGTTGCAATCCGCAATCCGAGAAAAACACCATATATTATTAAAAACAATGCGCCAGCCCATCTTTTGATGGTTCTTTCTTTGTTGGAAAAAATAAAGAAAATGACCAATAGATTACCGAGTGTCGTAACAATCAAGTCGGTGGTAATATTCGGATAAACCGGTAAAGGCTTGATAATAGCACTGGTTGACAAAATGAAGAAAATATTCAAGATATTGGAACCTATCACATTGCCCAGAGCGATATCCGAATTCTTTTTAAATGCTGCTACTACTGATGTAGCCAACTCCGGAAGAGAGGTACCGAGGGCTACAATAGTGAGACCGATAACTGCTTCAGAAACACCTAATTTCGTGGCTACATTTACTGCTGAGGGTACAATCAAACGCGCACCAACGATCAATATTGCAAGTCCACCGATGATAAACAAGATCGCCTTCCATATTTTCATGGGTTTAAAATCCCCCGTTTGTTCTTTTTCAGGAAACTTGACAGCATTCCTGATGGTAGTATGCAAAAACCACAAGAAAAACAGCATCAACACCAAGCCGTCAATTCTTGTAAGAACGCCATTGGCAGTGAGCAATAAAAGCAGCACCGGAGCCAAGATGCTTAAAGGTATGTCAAATCTTCTGGAGCTTTTTTGGGATGTAATCGGGAAGATGACAGCCGCTGCACCCAACACTATAAAAACATTGATCATGTTGCTGCCAATGATATTGGTAAAAGCAATATCGGTAGAGCCATGTTTTCCTACTGCCACCAAGTTAATGACCAATTCTGGTGTCGAGGTACCAAAAGCAACTATCGTTAAGCCGATGATTAAATCTGATATTTTTAATTTCTTGGCTAAGCCGACAGAGCCATCTACCAAAGTATTAGCTCCAAATATCAACAGTATAAATCCAGCAACTATTAAAATAAAATCCATCATGGGGCGTAAAAAATTAGCTTGGTCAATTTACACATGCAAGTTAGGGGTTTGATGCAGGGCTTCCAAAATATTGATGATATAATCTCCCATTTTCTCACATTCGATGATGATATCCATGTAGGTTACACTGATCTGGTATTTGTATTTTTTAGAATTAATGTCTAAGATATTCTGCGTCTTCAACCTGTTTCTGAAGTTGTTGATTTCGTTTTCTGTATTTTTAGAACGAATTAATTCCTCATAACTCACATCATCATTTTCGAGTGCATCAACCATTTGCTGAATGGCTTTATCAACAAGATTCATCATGAGTTGAATGTTGTTGTCCATCTCTTCCGTATAGGCAACTTTATTTTCATTTCTACGCACAATCGTGCGTCCGATGTTATGACTTCCGTCACAAACACTTTCAATTTCGGATACTACGCGGAGCATTTTCTGCACCTGGTGTTTACTTTCCGGACTTAATCTGCCATCTGAAACCTTAGTAAGATAAGATGCGATTTCAACCTCCATCCTGTCGCTGATGCCTTCGTACTTTTGGATGCGGGTAAAGAGCTTGACGGCTTCATTCTCGTTTTGTTCGTGATAGAATTTTCTGACGATCTCAAACATCTTTTGTGCCCGCAGACTGTAAGATTTAATTTCATTCCATGCCTGTATCAATGAAAGTTCAGACGTGGACAGTAAGCCCATGGATATATAACGCAATTGAAATTCCGCATCATCGGTGGTTTTACTTCTCAACACGAAAGACACAAATTTGGCAATAGATTTTGTGAACCACACCATGAGCAAGGTGTTGGTGATGTTAAATACGGTATGAAAAAGCGCCAAGCCATAAGCGGTTGAAGTCTGATATTTCAACAATATTTCTCTATATGCAATATCTTTCCCATCCAAAGAAGCAATATCGGCAGAGAGAATATGGACGGCATCCGGATTTGAGTTGATTTCATGCGTAAACAAATCAGGATTGCCGAGTCCTATTAATTCAGAAAAATTGATGGTCAGTCTCAGCATGGGATAAAACAAGACAAGCACCCAGATGACGCCGATGATATTGAACAGGGTATGGGCAAAAGCCGCTCGTTTTGCTGCAATATTAGCAGGTATAGCCGCCAAGTTTGCAGTGATGGTCGTACCCAAGTTTTCGCCTAATA
>CAZOUH010000038.1:6675-10565 GCA_964582935.1 uncultured Paludibacter sp. | reverse complement strand
AAGATACATGTTTAAAAAATTAGTAGCCATTGAACCTATTGGGCTAATTCCTTCTGCAGAAAAAGAACTACAACAATTCACACATGAACTGATCATGTATGATGACATCCCCAAAGATGATGATGAAGTAGTCGCACGCATTGGAGATGCAGACGGAGTGTTGCTTAGTTATACCTCACGCATCACACGGGCTGCTTTGGAAAAATGTCCTCAGGTTAAATACATCGGCATGTGTTGTTCTCTATATTCTCCCGAAAGTGCGAATGTGGATATACATTATGCTAATTCAAAAGGCATTACGGTAACAGGCATACGTGATTATGGCGACGAAGGCGTGGTGGAATATGTGATTAGTGAATTAGTGCGCTGTTTTCATGGTTTTGGGCAAGAAGCATGGGACGGTATTCCTCGTGAAATAACAGGTTTAAAAGCCGGCATTATTGGATTGGGAAAGTCGGGTGGAATGATTGCCGATGCCCTGCATTTTTTTGGGGCTGACATAGCCTATTTCTCACGTTCAGAAAAGCCTGAAGCTGCTACAAAAGGA
Source organism: uncultured Paludibacter sp. (assembly GCA_964582935.1). GTDB lineage: Bacteria > Bacteroidota > Bacteroidia > Bacteroidales > Paludibacteraceae > Paludibacter. Next base: position 10,018 of record CAZOUH010000038.1, on the reverse strand, counting down.
TATCAATTTATGCCTTTGAGAGAATTATTGAAAACCTGTGAAGTAATCTGCTGTTGCCTCAATAAAAACACGGTTTTGCTTTACGAGGAAGAGTTTAAGAGTTTTGGTAATAGAAAAATCCTATTCAACACCGGTTTATCACCTGCTTGGGAAGAAAAGCCATTTTTAGATTGGTTGAATAATTCAGACAACTTGGTATATTGCGATACCATAGGAGCTTTAGGAGGAGAACATTTGCTCGATCATCCGAATGTCAGGTGTATGCAAGTATCCACTGGTCGCACCCAACAAGCTTTTGTCCGTTTGAGTGAAAAAGTTTTAGCTAATTTAACTGCTTATTTCGCAGAAATGCGCTGAAAAAAATCTTATATATTGTATCTTCTATCAAAAAACAATAGGAGATACAATATTCTGAAGTGTAGCTACGATTGACCATGCAGCAATGGCAGGTGTTGCACTATATACATCTATAACGGCGTGAACCTCATCATTCTTAATTTCAACCCGTTGCGTATCACCTACAAAATTAGGCGTTGATTGCATGGTAACCTGCATATTGTCAGTCCCAACCGATGCAATGGACGCTGCTACTGCCACATTCAAACCCGTTGGGAAAGTTTCTATAGCCTCGTTAGCATTTCCTGAGAACACAACATGCTTTTCAGATTCTATAATAGGGTCATATACAGAAGAATATCTCAATCTGTTATGTCCTTTTTCATTGAAGAAGTTTGCTTTAGCATTACCCATCAGCGTAGCAGTTCGCAACACATCAAAACCACCGGTAGCTCCGGATGCTATATAAACGCGAGTACCATTTTCATTAGCAATTTTTTTCACTGCTGCCATAAAATCCTGATCAGCAAAAGCACCAACAGAAATACAAACGATGGAAGTTCCGTTCTTTAAAGTTGGTATGGCGATTTCCTGCATGCCTGCAGGAGATGCCGCTTCAATCAGAAAATCAGGTTTTAAAGCCAACATTTCATCTAAAGAAGGATAGGCATTGCAAGCGTTACCGGCTTGGCGCAATTTACCGGCTAAGCGTTCAGAGCTTGGCATAGACTGAGCATACACTCCTACAAATTCATACTCGGGTAGCAATCCATTGATTGCTGCATCTGCAACGATATTGGCAAGATATCCACTTCCTACAATTACTATTTTTTTCATGGGCACAAAGATAATATTATTCGTATGGAATGCCAAACTGCACAAACCGAAAGTTGGTTCATGCAGTTTTACACAATAAAAATTGTCACGCTATCAATATTTGATAACAATGAAATCAGCTTACTTTTATCCTAAGATAATATTTCCGTGCTCATCTTTGATATCTTCAAAACTTTTGATGTATTGTTCCATCGCCCTGTAGCTCATCCCCATGCTTGAATAACCACCATCATGATAGAGATTTTGCATGGTCACTTTTTTTGTTAAATCACTGAATAAAGTAATGCAATAATCCGCACATTCATCAGCGGTGGCATTGCCGAGCGGCGACATGCGATCAGAAAAGTCCATGAGGCTGTCGAAGCCCTTGATACCGCTTCCGGCAGTGGTGACAGTCGGTGATTGAGACACCGTATTGATACGCACATTGCGTTTACGACCATAGATATAACCAAAACTTCTGGCAATGGATTCCAACATAGCTTTAGCGTCTGCCATATCGTTGTAGCCGTACATAGTACGCTGAGCAGCTCCGTATGTCAATGCTACCACCGATCCCCATTCATTAAAGGCATCTTTTTTATAAGCTACCTGTAACATCTTATGAAATGAGATAGCAGAAATATCCAAAGTCTGATTTAATAAATGATAATCTAAGTCATCGTATGTACGTTTTTTACGAACATTAGGAGACATACCGATAGAATGGAGCATGAAGTCAACTTTTCCACCCATGGCTCCCATGGCTTCATCAAAAACCTGCTCCAAGTCTTCCACTTTAGTTGCATCAGCAGGGATTAGTTTTGCATTAAGTTTATCCGCTAATTCCTGAGTATTACCCATTCGGAGTGCCAAAGGCGTATTCGACAATGCAACTGTTGCTCCTTCTTCCACACATCTTTCTGCCACTTTCCAGGCAATGGACATATCGTTCAATGCACCAAAAATAATTCCTTTTTTACCTTTTAATAAATTGTTACTCATCATATCCTACTTAGTTAATGTCTCTTACATGAAACCATTTTGTGATGTTTTTTGTTCATGCAAAATGACAAATTCGGCACAAAAGTATATAAAATGTGCAAGACCAACAATTTATTTGTTCATTATTTCCATTTGATGACGAACCGACTCTTCATGGATAGCCACTAAAACAGTCTTCATAAAATCTCCCTTCATGCCCATTTGTTCGGCTTGCGCTATTCTATCCTGTAGGATTTCTTCATAACGTTGTTCTTGTAAAATAGGCATATTGTGTTCTTTTTTATACTGCCCAATTTCTTCGGAAACACGCATCCTTCGGGCTAAAAGCTCCAATAAATTATTATCGCATTCGTCTATCTGACGGCGCAGAGCTGTTAAGTTTTCAGTAGTCTGAGTAACGTCTCTGATAACTAAAGTACTTAAAATTAAATCCAACACTTCAGGGGTAACCTGTTGCGTGGCATCACTCCATGCTTTTTCAGGATTTACGTGTGTCTCGACTATCAGTCCGTCAAAATTTAAGTCCATGGCTTGTTGGCATAAAGGCGCCACCAACTCTCTTTTCCCACCAATATGACTTGGATCGCAAAGGATAGGCACTTCAGGCATCAACCTGCGAAGCTCGATGGGAATATGCCAAAAAGGCAAATTGCGGTAAATTTTCTTATCGTAGCTGCTGAACCCGCGATGGATGGCAGCAATTTTTCGTACACCCGCATTGTAGATGCGCTCTAAAGCACCTATCCACAAGTCCAAATCAGGATTGACGGGATTTTTAATGAGCACGGGAATATCTGTCCCTTCCAATGCATCAGCTATCTCCTGAACAGCGAATGGGTTGGCAGTGGTACGTGCTCCGATCCACAAGATATCCACATCAGCCGCTAAAGCCTCGCGTATATGCTTGGCATTGGCAACCTCTGTAGCTACATACATGCCCAATTCCTCTTTCACCCTTTTGAGCCAAGGCAGACCAACTGCGCCAATGCCTTCAAAACCTCCGGGTTTGGTACGAGGTTTCCAAATTCCTGCCCTAAAAATTTTAATGCCATTGGCATGTAAACGTCGAGCAGTTTCCATCACCTGTTCTTCCGTTTCGGCAGAACAAGGACCGGCAATCACCAAGGGTCGCTTGGGATCGATGCCGGGTAGTAAAATTGATTGTAGTTCCATATTGTTTTATTTT
>CAZOUH010000038.1:5142-6575 GCA_964582935.1 uncultured Paludibacter sp. | reverse complement strand
TGCCTCCTCCATCATCTCTTCAGTACAACACAAAGAGATGCGTACATAGCGTTTTCCTTTATCTCCGAAGATAAATCCGGGCGTAAGGAATACATTTTTTTTATACAAAACCTCATCGGCTAATGCACCGGAATCGCTATATTGTGCAGGTATTTTTGCCCACACAAACAAACCCACTTGTTCGGTATCATAAGTACAGCCTAAGCTGTCCATGATGCGAAAAGCGATTGTTCTTCTTTTTGCATAGATTGCATTGATTTCATCATGCCAGCTTGCCGGGTTTTGCAGAGCTTGCACCGCGGCCATCATCATAGGTTTAAACATACCCGAATCCACATTGGATTTCACCCGCAATATCCATTGAACAAATTCAGCATTGGAAGCCAACATCGCCATGCGCCAGCCTGCCATATTGTGCGATTTGCTCATGGAGTTTAATTCTATGCAAATATCTTTCGCGCCGGGAACCTGCAAGATGCTGAGTTTCTCATCATTGAGGATAAAGCTGTAAGGATTATCGTTGCAGATAACGATCTCATGTTTTTGGCCGAAAGCCACCAACTTTTCAAACAACTCCATGCTTGCATTGGCGCCGGTTGGCATATTCGGATAATTCACCCACATCAATTTAACATGGGATAAGTCCATTTGTTCCAATGCATCAAAATCAGGTTGCCAATGATTCGTTTCATCCAAATCATAAGCAATGATGTTGGCTTCGCAAAGGCTACTCGCAGAAGTGTAAGTCGGATAGCCCGGATTGGGCACCAACACACTTTCGCCCGGATTAACGAAAGCCAACGTGATGTGTAGAATTCCTTCTTTCGACCCAATCAAAGGTTGAATGTCAGTTACAGGACTTAAGTCCACATCATACCACTGTTTATACCAATTTGCAAATGCATTGCGTAATTCCGGTATGCCCACATAGCTCTGATAGCCGTGTGTATCCGGTTTATTTGCTTCTTCACAAAGCGTATTGATTGTAGCAGGCGAAGGCGGTAAATCCGGACTGCCAATGCCTAAATTAATCACGTTTTTTCCTTCAGCATTCATCGCTGCCACCTCCCTAAGCTTCTGAGAAAAATAATACTCAGAAACAGTGTTGATTCTATTTGCGGGTTTGATGTTCATATTTACGATTTTAATAGCCCCCTAAATCCCCCACATTTCGACAGGCTCAATGACCGAAGGACTTTTTGGTGTGTATAATTGTTCACTTATTACTTTTAAAAGATAGTTACACGAAGTCTCACGGAGGAAACACGGAGTTACACAAAGTACTTTACAATTTACGATTTACAATTTACGATTTACGATTTATCACCTATAATATCCCTTTTACTATCCACCAAATAACTTCTATCTTCAATAAACCCCAAACCTTCTTCATTATTCACTCTTCGTTCTTCGTTTTTAGTTCATAGTTCTTC
>CAZOUH010000038.1:3546-5042 GCA_964582935.1 uncultured Paludibacter sp. | reverse complement strand
TATTCACTATTCATTATTCGTTCTTCAATCCGGCATCTCCCCCTCCACGTATTCACCCAACAACTGAAAATCTTTCAGGAGCGGACGCACGGCATCAATGGCTTGTTTGTATCTATCATAATCATCAAAAGTCAGGTTGATATAAAATTGATATTCCCAAGCCCTCCCTAATATTGGCAAAGATTGAATTTTAGTCAGATTGATTCGGTAGAAAGACAGGATAGCCAGTATCTTAGATAAACTACCTTCTTCGTGCGGCAAGGTGAAAACCATAGAAGCTTTATTCAGCGTGATGCCTTTTAGCATCATGTCCGCCTTTCCGGGATCAGCTACAATTAAAAAACGGGTATAGTTCAGCTTGTTCGTTTCTATGCCATCCGCGAGTACTTCCAACTGATAGGTCTCTGCTGCCAAGCGACTGCAAATTGCGGCTCTTCCCGAGATTTTGTTTTCCATGATTTCTTTGGCTGCCAAAGCCGTATCATCACTTTCAACCGCCTTCCAATGCGCATAAGAATCTATAAATTCTTCCGACTGCATCAATGCCATAGGATGAGAATGTATCTCTTTGATATCTTCGATAGATTGTCCGGGCAATGCTGATAAAGTATGCGAGATACGAACTTTTTGTTCCCCAATAATCACAGTGCCGCTTTTACGGACTAAATCATGGTTTTGCAGCAGGCTGCCGGCAATGGTATTTTCAATGGCAACGATACCCAATAAATCCGGATCATTTGCCATTTTTTGAAATAATTCCTTGAAAGTTACGCAAGGCATGATCTCTATTTCTTCTTGGTTGAAAAACATGCGCGCAGCAATTTCGTGATAAGCTCCGTGTATGCCCTGAATGGCTATTCTTTTCATAAAATTGACATTAAAAAAATCCTGCTCTAATTGTTTGAGCAGGATTTTAATTGATATTTCTAATTATGTTATTTATCGCATATATTCATCCTGCCCTCACTTGAAAAAGTAAAAGAAAAAATAAAAATATGCGCTAAATCGTTTCATTTGTCTCTATATTTACGTGGCAAATGTAATACTTTTTTAGAAAACAACAAGTCTTTGAAGAAAATTAAAAAAATATTTTCTTTAATTCTCAATATCAAACCGCTAACACATCGCTCTCTTCTTTGTTCTTTTTAGTCAGCAAAAGGTACAAAAGAGGCAAGATCCCTACAGTATTAATAAAAGCAATCAAAACGAACCATATCAATTCGTTTCTACGAGCAGACTTCCACATGGCAAGTAATTTCAGTATTCCTTCCCACAGGCACAAAACAATAATGAGTGGTACCAACCACATCAATTCAGTCGGAATAAAATCTGTTAAACACATGATGATTTGATTTTAGGATGAAACAAATAGAAAATAAAAACACTTCAAAGTTAGTCATTAATAGGAATAAATCAAAAATTTTAATCAGAAACAAAGTGATTTATCCTTATTATCATCTGTTTTTCGACAATATTTTCATCAAACTTTCATCAAA
>CAZOUH010000038.1:0-3446 GCA_964582935.1 uncultured Paludibacter sp. | reverse complement strand
TTTCATCAAACTTTCATCAAAGTTTGAGCAAAGTCTTGCCAAGAAACGACAAAAAAGTTGTTATTTCTGCTTCAATTTAATTTTATTTAACAAATGTGTTAGGTGGATTTCCTTAAAAAAGGCAATATTCTTTCCATCAAACTGCGATTATCTGTTATAATTTCTGCTTTTCCGGACATCCCTTCATTCAAAATTATTGTTTTATGGTTGTTTGTTATCAAATTTTTTACGATTTGCACTTCAATTAAATAGTAATTACCATCAGGGATATATTCAATTGTGTGCGTTTCGCCCTGTAGTGTACCGAATTCTAAGTAGGGATAAGCATCTAATTTAATATTTACTTTTTGTCCGGACTTGATTTTTCCACCCCTTGCGGATGGCACCTCAGCATATACTCTTACCTGATCTTGTTCGGATTCATCTGCGTCTTGTAGCTCATGTGTTTCCGGAATGACTAACTCACCGGTGATGATATCCGGATATTCAAAGAAAAAACCACCAATTATAAGGACCAACAAAACTCCGCAAATCACTGATGTTCCATACCTTATCAATGACTTAGGCGGACGAGACAAGATTTCTTGAACTTCTCGACTGCGAAGTTCTATGGTCTCATCTGCTTTTTTCTCCGAAGGTGGTTCTGTTGTTTGAGCAACCGTCGGTTTTGGTTCATCTGCTTGTTTGTGGGTCATATCCATTTTTATATTTTCTTGTCCGTTTTATCTTTTGCGCATCTCCGTTTTACCTATTGCATATCTCTGTTTTATCTTTTGCTTAGCTACTTTCAAACTTTTACACTGTTTTTCGTCTTGTTTTTTACTTATCATTTTCTGGAAGCTATCGAACTCATTACGACAAATCTACAATTCCAATTGATTCTTAACCAAATGATAATAAGCTCCTTTCTTTTCAGTTAGTGATTGATGATTACCAATTTCCACGATTTCTCCGTCTTCTAATACCACAATTTGGTCGGCATTTTTCACTGTGCTCAATCGGTGCGCAATGACAACAGATGTTCTTCCTTGAAAGAATTGTTCCAAATGATCCATGATAATTTTCTCATTGTGTGTATCCAATGCATTGGTGGCTTCATCGAAAAACAAATAAGCCGGACGCTTGTATATCGCCCTGGCAATCAGGATTCTCTGCTTCTGTCCCTGACTGAGTGCATGTCCTTCCGCACCAATTTTGGTATCATATTGTGAAGATAATGACTCAATAAACTGACGGATATTGGCGGTATTGACAGCGTGAAGCAGTTGTGTTTTATTGATTTCTTCCTCTCCGGGTGCAATATTTCCGGCGATGCTATCCGTAAAAATAAAGCCATCCTGCATAACCACGCCACATTTTTTTCTCCAGGCTCGGTGGTTGTATGCCGAGAGATTGGTGTCACCTAACAAAATTTCTCCATGTTGAGCTTGATAAAAACCAAGCAATAGTTTCAAGAGCGTGGTTTTACCACTTCCACTCAAACCCACGATGGCAGTCTGTCGCCCTGCCGGAATATGTAAATTAATATTTCTCAATACCGGTTTACCGGCTGAAGTCGTATCGTAGGAAAAGCTCATATCATGTATGTGAATATCCTGATGATCAGGAATATCATCTATCAAAGATCCGGAGGTATTTTCATCTTCGGCAGCTTTGTCATGCACCTCACTCAGTCTTTCCATACTCAGTTTGGCATCCTGCGATTCACGGTAAAAATGAATCAAATGATCGATGGGGCTGTTGAGTTGTCCAAGAATATACTGCACCGACAACATCATCCCCAATGTCATTTGTCCATCTATGACAAACTTAGCTACCAAAGCCGTAATAATCAGGTTTTTAGTCTGGTTAATAAAAATAGCACCGGAATCCTGATACTGACTAAGCGCCAAGCCTTTGATGCGCAACTTAAAGAGTTTGGCTTGAATACGCTCCCATTCCCATCTTTTTTGTTGCTCGCATGCATTCAATTTGATTTCCTGCATACCGGTAATCAACTGAATAACATTGCTTTGATTGGCAGATTGTTGGGCAAAGTTTTTATGATCCAATGTGGCGCGCTTATCCATAAACAGACTGACCCAACTAAAATATAGAATACTTCCAACCACAAAAATCAAAAAGATGGTCAGGTTATAAAACAGCAATATCAATGTAAATATGATAATATTAAACACGCCAAACAGCACGTTTAAGGTAGAGTTTGTCAGATAATCCTGTATGCGTGTATGGTCGCCCATGCGTTGCAATAAATCACCGGTCATTTTTTTATCAAAATAACCCATGGGCAAGCGCATCAACTTAGCCAAGTAGTCGGAAATCAAGGAGATATTGACTCGTGTGCCGATGTGCAACAAGATCCAACCCCTGATAAATTCAACAGTTGAAGCACTAAAAATCAGCACCAATTGAGCTATGAGTACTAAATAAATGTAATGAATGTTCTGTGCCGAGATACCAAAATCGACAATGGACTGTGTAAGAAAGGGCAACAGGAGCTGCAGCAGACTGCCAAAGAACAGTCCCAAGAACAATTGAAAGATTAATTTTTTATAAGGTTTTAGATAAGAAAAGAGGAAAGCGAGTCCGCGGGCTTTTTTTTTTCAACATTCGTTTGATTATAAAAATCGGGCATTGGCTCCAATAGCAAGGCGATTCCTACATCCGCTCCATCTTTGCGGGTACTGAGCCAAGAGTGGCAAAATTCTTCTTTGGTATATTTGAGCAAACCCGCTCCCGGATCTGCCACATGCACATAATCTATTCCTTTGATAGTCTCAATTTTGTGAACCACCACAAAATGCTGCTGATTCCAATAAACAATGCATGGCAGAGGCGCTTTGGCTTTCAATTCTTCAAACCCCACATATACGCCCAATGTGCGAAATCCCAAGTTTCCGGCTGCTTCACTGATACCTAACAGCGATACGCCCTCTCGGGTAAAATGGGATTTTTCTCGCAACTCCTCCAATGAATAGCGTTTGCCATAGTGTGCCGCAATCATGCGCAAGCAACTCGGACCGCAATCCATCTGGTCATGCTGATGGTAAAATGGGAATTTTGCCATATAATGAATATTGATGTGCAGGCTGTTGCATCAAAAGATGCTTCAGCAATTAAATTTGAATGAAATTGTGGACAATGCTGCTATTTAGTCTAACAGACTTCAAAAGTATAAATAATATTTTAAACACGAACTCTTACTTTTTGTCCGTTTGGAAAAGTAATAATTACATAATAGCCACCTTTTGTTTCATTCATTTGTTCAATGCTCATGGATTTGAAATTGTTTTCATTAATAGTTTTCATAATTGCAAAATTTTAATTGGATTATACATTTAATTTGATATGCAATGTTAGTGTTTTTCATTTAATTTAAAATGAGCAAGAATTCATCAATCTTATATAGAATGTCCCGAATGAGAAAGCTTTGATAAAACTTTGAT
>CAZOUH010000037.1:0-10637 GCA_964582935.1 uncultured Paludibacter sp. | reverse complement strand
ATGATGCGTTTGGAGCAGGACTTGAGGATAGCGGAATACAACCTGAAAGCTGCTACCAGTAAGTTCAAGACTCATATCGATCTGAATTTTGTGTCGCCTCAATATACTGAAACCGTTCGTCAGTACGAAGACAGTACCGGTATCTCTTTTTATCCTGTGAAACAGATGAATTACCAGGGTAATATCACTGTTAACCAGCCGCTACCCACTGATGGCTATGTATATATGCGTTCGGGTTTATCCAATTACGACGACTTTTTTACGGATGTTCGTTCAACATATTTGAATACACGTTTTGGTTTTGTACAGCCGCTCGATGCTTTTTATGGCTATAATTCCATTAAAGCATCTTTTAAACAAGCAGAATTGGCTTATGAACGCTCACAAAAACAGCTTAAACGGGAGGAATTAAATCTGATTTATAATGTGAGCAATGCTTTTTATAATCTTCTTTCGGTTCAAAAGAGTACTGAAATTGCTTCTATGGACTTGGAAAGGCAGACTGAAGCACAAACCATTTCCAACAATAAATATGAAGCCGGTTTGATACGGGAAGTAGATGCTCTTCAGATGGAGGTGGATTTGGCAGAAGCTCAAAATAATTATGAGTTGGCATTGGTCAATCAGGGGGCTGCCATGAATATTTTTAAGGAAATACTCGGGATTGAACTATCAGACAGCGTGCGCCTGACAAGCGAGCTTAAGTACAATGTAGTGATTGTGGATTCCGATCAAGCTGTGCAGTTAGCTTTGGAAAACAGATTGGAAATTCGCGAGTCTGAAATCCAGATAGAACTGACCAAGTTGAATCTCAAACAACAGCGGGCAGCCGGCATGATTCAAGCTGATTTGACAGCCTACTATGAAAAGGTGGGTGTTAGCGGACAGCCTGTCAATACTTCTTTCACTCAATCTATACAGAGTTCTTACAACGATTTTATTGCCCGCCCTCAAAACTTCGGAATCGGCTTTACCATCAGCATTCCTTTGTTGGATTGGGGAGAAAACAAAGCTTTGGTGAATGCCGCAAAATCGAGATTGAAACAAAATGAACTGCAAAAAACCGAAGTGCAACGAAGCATTGAGCGCGAAGTCCGTAACTTGGTTGCCGATCTCAACAGCAGTTTAAAACGCCTTCAATTATTGGAAAAAAACGTAGTGGTAGCAGAAAAGAGTTTTGAAATAACCCGCCAGCGTTTTTCCGATGGCGATATCGACAGTCAGGCTTTAGCCTTGGAACGCAACCGTTTGAACAATGCCTATAATTCCCATTTGAGATCCTACATCAATTACCAATTGATGTTAGCAGAACTGATGCGCAAAACATTTTTTGATTTTCAGCGGAATGAATTGGTGAGATAAGAAGTTTATCAACTGTTTATCCTGGATGCCATTACTTAATCAGCATGGCATCCCCATAGGCTCCAAATCTATATTTCTCTTTGATGGCTACCTCATACGCATGCATGATGTGGTCGTAGTCTCCAAAGGCAGCAGCCATCATCAGCAAAGTAGAATAGGGCAGATGAAAATTTGTAATCAAAGCATTGGCAGTGGTAAACTCATAAGGCGGAAATATAAATTTATTGGTCCATCCCTCAAACTCCTTGATTTTTCCTTCGGTACCGACTACCGAGGTGAGTGCACGCATCACCGTTGAGCCGACAGCACAAATATTCCTGCCTTCATCATGTGCTTTATTTACAATTTCAGCGGCTTCTGCCGTGATGACCAATTGTTCCGAATCCATTTTGTGTTTGGTGAGGTCTTCAACATCTATATCTCTGAAATTACCTAAACTCATGTGTGAAGTCAAAAATGCAGTCTGTATGCCTTTGATTTCCATGCGTTTCATTAACTCACGACTGAAATGGATACCTGCTGCGGGCACTGCAACAGCTCCTTCATGTTGGGCAAAGATGGTCTGAAAACGCTCTTCATCTTCCGGTTCTGCCGGACGGTTGATTTCTTTGGGTAAAGGCGTTTCTCCCAAAGTATATAATGTTTGTTTGAATTCTTCGTGCGTTCCGTCAAATAAGAAACGAAGCGTCCTTCCACGGGAAGTGGTGTTGTCAATTACCTCCGCAACCAAAGATTCGTCTTCTCCAAAATACAATTTGTTGCCGATGCGGATTTTTCTTGCAGGCTCCACCAATACGTCCCAAAGGCGCATCTCCTGGTTTAATTCACGCAGCAAGAAAACTTCAATCTTAGCACCCGTTTTTTCCTTATTGCCAAAAAGCCTGGCAGGAAAAACTTTGGTATCGTTGAAGACAAACAAGTCTTTTTCATGGAAGAAGTCCAATACATCTTTGAAAATGTGATGTTTGATATCTCCCGTTTCTCGGTCGATTACCATCAACTTAGATTCATCACGATGGTGAGCAGGGTATTGAGCAATCAATTCTTCCGGCAATTTAAACTTGAATTTTGATAATTTCATACGTTTCTTAATAGTTTTCATAAACAATAATTTTAACAACAACGCACTTATTGTGAATTTGTTTTCTCAATAAGTTCAAGCACTTCGGCAATTTCCATACAGTCGCTTAGCTTGATTGCGCCGATACCGGTTCTTTCAAGAGCGGCTAAATGCGCTCCGCTTTGCAAAGCCAGACCTATGTCTCTTGCTAAAGCCCTTATATAAGTGCCTTTGCTGCACACAATCCTAATTTTTAAATAGGGTGGTGCAAATTTAAGCATTTCTATTTCATCAATCAACAACAATTTAGGTTTTAATTCAACTTTCTCTCCATCACGTGCATACTCATACGCCCGCTTGCCTCCCACTTTGACCGCTGAATATACAGGTGGAGTCTGCCAAAGCTCTCCGGTAAATTGTGGTATGACTTGTTTAAGTAGCTCATAGTCAATATGTCCCGTGGGATAAGTCGCATCTATGGGCAGTTCTTTATCGAAGGAAGGCGTTGTAGCTCCCAATTCAAGCGTCGCAATATACTCTTTTTTTTGATATTGAAAATTTTCAATTTGTTTGGTGGCTTTTCCGGTACAAATAATCATGACCCCGGTAGCCAAAGGATCTAAGGTTCCGGCATGACCAACTTTAATCTTTTTTAGATTGCATGTTTTCCTAATCTTCCATCGGATGCGGTTGACCACGTCAAACGATGTCCAATGAAGAGGTTTATTGACGAATAAAACTTCTCCCTCACTAAAATTCATCAGTATATTAAAAAATGAGATATTTTTTTCTTTGAAAACTAATTATTTTCCAAACAGCATACAAGAACGAGAGGAAAATCATAAAAAATAATCCGTCGGGTACGGGTATGAAGACGATATCGTCATCGCAAGAGTCATCGAAGTTTCCGCCCGGGTCAGGTGCACCCACATTGCCTTCTGAAAATGGTTTGTACTCGGCAGGTGCTGAGTATTTTGAATTTCCTCCGGTAGATGATGTTGAACCCAAAGAAGTTGTTCGTCCATAGCTTGGAGCTGAAGATGACGCCAAGTTTCCGCCATTGCTTGATGACCTGCCGGATCTTCCCGAAGGCATTGTCAAGACTCCTCCGCTGCCTGTGGATGAAGCATTGTCCGGTTGATTGCTCCATGTCGATTGCGACAGCGCATTACTGTTATCTTCGATGGAGCTTGAAGGGGTTGATCTTCCAATTTGACGAGTCGAGGTTTGCGGCTGATACAAACTTGGTGTAAGCGGTCCTTGCATGATTGCAGGCTGTGATGAACCGGATGCTCTGCCCAAATTCCTGTTGTTAGGTTTGTACGGCTCGATTTGTTGTGATGTTACAGGTGGCGTATAAACGACAACGCCATAGCTATCTTCTTGCAATGAATCATAGAATGTATTTATCGTCAAATAAATAGCGAATGCAATGCCGGCTAAAGCCAAAAACGATATGAATATTCTATTTCTCATTTTAAAAGAAGATTTGTTTATTTTTTTTTATAAAAATGATTAGAATGATCAGTGTACCAATATTTTTTTAGTGGTTTGTATGCCTTTGATTTCAACATTGACTAAATAAACACCCTTTGCCAAGGTGTAGGGCAGGGTAGTAACACCCAGATTCTCTAATGGATATACATGCATCAGTTTGCCCGATATATCATAAAGTTTGATGTTGCCGCTTTTTCTCATGTAATTATGTACTGCAATTTTTTGATCTTGAGTAAACACTACTACATCCAACTCCTCATATACAATGGGTTGGGTGACTAATTTAAAACGCCTGACTTCCGTGTCGTTTGGGTCGATAGAAAAGCTGTAAGTTGACCCATCTTGACTAACATCCACTTGATTTCCGGTTTGCAAATCGTACAAGATGAGTTGGTCATACTCAGCTTCTAAAAATGAATGTTTGAAATGTAAGGTATATAAATCAGCTTCACCCTGTTTGGGCTGCACCATTAAATAGGTGTCATTCATATCATTGGTGGCATGAATTTGCAAGTTATCTCTATCTTGAATGGCGTAAAGACTAACATTTCCTGCACCGGCATCAATTTTTTTACCATCCCAACCATTGTCGAAATCAGGTGTACAACGATCGTCTGTAAAAATCCATACTCTATCGAACTTGTTTGTTCCGGTTAAGGTCACTGTGGTTGTCACATACTGAGGTGCTTCCGGACGGGGAGCACGTTGTTTTTGCGTGTTACCAATGGATGCTGCATAGTTGTAGCTTACTGTTTTACCGCTTGCGGGAGGATTATTTCTATTATTAACGGTTACCATAAAACCTTGCATAGAAGGGATTACCGCAGTAGATGCATTGAATCCGGCAAGGTTTTTCGGGATGGCTAAGTATTGTCCGGGAGCGACAGCATCGGCATCATTCCAAATGGATGCAGTACCAAAATCGCCGAGTCCGTAACGCCAGTTATTGAAACTACCTGTAGTGTACAGATATACGGTTTCTTCCATGCCTGTACCAAAGTTGATGTCTTTCACGCTGATGGCAGCTGTATAAGGATTAGACAGTAGGTGCCATCCTTTGTAGTAAGAACCGGGTGTAACAGCCAATTCACCTGTGCTTAAATTATCATTGACCAAACGTCCTGTGAAAACTAATTTCTTGGGTGCCGGTTGCGTAATTTCATATCCTTTGAATTTCTCAATGACATCTTGATTGTTCAACTGAACCCACTGTTGACCCATATTAGCAGTTGCTAAGGATTCATCGTATCTGCGCACCGCAGAACCAGAAAAGTCTGAGTTTGCCTCATCGAGAACGTAGCTGTGAACGGGCGGACCAAAGAACTGCCAATGATACCTGTCGTTGGGACATTGTTCGCATTCACCATCAATATAGGCCTTCGACCACATTTCAACCGTTCCATAAACAGGATTAGTTTCATTGGGAAATAGTAGAGAACCATTCACTGCATTTTCGGCTGCCTGTATCCAAATTCTGTCTGCTCCGTTGGTATCTATGGTACTGTTCACCCTTAAAGTTTTCCCCGTAGGAATGATGAGTTGTTTGTCTGTTTTGTTGATAAGTTTACCGATGGTGCGATTTTGATCCAAATGCAGATCCCTGAGAGCAGCACTGCCATTGTTGGCTACAGTTGCATATTCTACATCAGCATCCGGTGCAGGAATAATACCGGCTGTCCAATTAGATTCTGTACCCCAGTCATTGGTGTTTGTGCCATGCCAATAATTAGGCAGGGCTACTATGGTGAAATATTGGGTGCCGCTTGGAAATGTGGGTTGTGTAGTATATAAATTCCCCGATGTATGGGTCAGCGCATAAAAGGAACTCGATCCCGAAAAATTGGCATTACTACCTACCAACACGCCATAAGTAGAAGTAGTTGGTAAAGCAGGATAGGCACTTAAATCAATTTGAAAGTAAACTGCCTCGACATTGCCTGTATTTTGAATGCGCCATACGCGTGCTACCTTTTTATAATTTGTGCCTGAAATATTATTCCATGCATTGGTTGCTGCATTATTATGTCCCCAAATCAAATACTGTCCATTGGACAAAGATGTACGTGATGCGAGAAGATTAGAGGAAGTAAAATCATTGTCAGTAGCCATAACGATACGGGAAGAACCCGATGTTACATTGATACTGGAAGAAACTTTTTGGTTCAGTTCCCAGGAGTTATTCCGCCCCAATCCTGCAACATCATACCCATAACCCGAAACTGAATAGATGGTTGAATCACTGCCTGCAGCGGCTTGTTTGTAATCATTGGATAAGGTCAATCCGTATTTGACAGCCAAATAGCTTTCAAATACATAGCGTTCTGAGGTAGAAACCAAATAAGCTTTCCCGATGGCTTCACTGACATATCCTTTAAATTGCGAAGCCGTTTCAGTTGGATTTCTGCCGAGACCCACATACCCTGCATTAGACAAAGAAGTATTGTCAGAGTTGCCCGTTCCCTCTAAAGTTCCGTTTACATAAAGATAGTTTGTTCCGCCTGCCGCTTTTTTTCTGGTCGCAGAGACAATTTTAGGCTTTCCGTCATTGAAGTTTTTATTATTCGGCGTTTGTACATCAAAATTATCACCCGTAGCACTTTTGAAGAACAGTCGTCCGTTGTTGTGCCCCAAACCAAAATCAGCAGTAGTTCCTTCGGCTTCATTCCCTATGATGGCGGGCGACAGCCACCAGCTTCCACTGCTTGTGGTTTGTTCGGAACTGTAAATGTAGAAGAAAGACATGTCATCTTGAATAGCACCCCGTCTGAAACGGAAATATCCGTTATCAAAATTAACTCCCGGATTGAAATTCCACAACATGGACGTATATTTGGGATTAATGGTTGAGGCGGTATAGCCTGTCCCTGCTGATGCCGGTGAGACAGCATCGTTATCATCTCCCTGACTTGTCCATGATGTAATCCCTGTATTGTCAGTAGTTGTACTTGTACCTGCATCGGCTTTGTACCAAAAGGAAGATATGCCCTTGTTGAGTTCTGTGATACGCACAGCGCCGGGTGCTCCGGCACCTCCTGATGTCGTACCGTTATTGTTCCTTTTTGAACCGCCTCCACCGCCGCCGGGTCCTGAACCTGCTACACCGGAGGTACGATTGGTCGTGCTGCCATTGCCACCGTTTCCTCCTCCTGCCGGAGCAATCCCGCCGGTTGTCCCACTTCCATTTGTTCCGTTTGTTTCTATTCCGGCTGATGATCCACCTCCTCCGCCATTATTTCTTGAGCTGTTAGCACCATTTCCACCGCTGAATTTGATTTGTCCGATTCCGGAACCGGATGATCCGCCGGAACCACCGCCGGTTGTGTTATTTCCTACGCTTGATCCTCCTTTTGCCAAGACGAGGTTATTTCCAAAATAAGAGTCGGAAGCCGCAGCTCCAATGGTATAAGAAAAAGTCTGTCCGGGAATAACCGGAATCACAGAGCTTGAATAGGCACCACCGCCCCCACCGCCGGTTCCGCCGGATGAAGTACGTGTTCCGCCATTTCCACCACCACCCCAAACTTCTACCTGCAAAGAATAAACTCCGTCGGGAACAGTGTAGCTGTAAGTACCTGAAGTATTTTCAAACAGTTGATATGCAGTTACCCGAATAGATCCGTCTGCTCCGGCTCCACCGGTACCATTACCCCTGGCACCACTTCCTCCTCCGCCAAAGCCAAGTCCGGGATTCCCGTTGCTGTTGTTTGTGTTGTGTCCGGCACCACCATTACCACCACCCTCATATGTGCCTGTACCGGCAGTACCGCCGTTGGCATTACCACCGTTTCCTGTGCTGCCTGCGCCACCGCCACCGCCGCCGGTCGTGACAATTGAACTGTTTGCTCCATTGCCCCCGCTGTAAAGCACATCTCCTCTTCCGGAACCCGATGATCCTCCACTTGCTCCGGTTGCATTGGTAGAACTTGAACCGCCTTTGGCTAAAATAGTCGTGCTGTTTACAAACCAGCTGTCTCCTCCGGCAGCAGTTGTAGTGCTACCCGCACCGACAGAATAATTGATAATCTGTCCCGGTGTCACTGAGATGGTGGAACGTGAATAAGCACCACCTCCTCCGCCGCCACCACGACCGTTATTGACGTTGCCACCGCGTCCACCACCACCCCATACTTCTACCATTAAAGTGGTCACACGATCCGGCACTGTGTAGGTGCCCGCCCCTGTCGTGAGAATTTGTATAAGATCTTCGTTGGAACTTGACTCCTGACTCGGATCAGAAACAGTTACTATTGTTGTTCTTTTGAGACCGTCATTGGTTTCGTAAGTGATGATTGATGTTCCGATTGATACACCGGTTACTAATCCGGTTGAGGCATTGATTGTGGCTGTTGCAGGTGTAGCACTGCTCCATGTACCTCCTGTGACTTCATTAGATAAAGTTGTAGTACCACCCAAATTGACAGCAAGATTACCGTTAATTGCCGGTAGATGGATGATACGAACGGCACCGTTTCCTCCGGATCCTCCTGCGTAGTATCCTGATTTTGTACTGAATCCTCCACCTCCTCCACCTCCGTAAGCAGCACCCGGGTTTCCATTGGTGGCTTTGACTTTGAGACCTCCACCTCCTCTACCATCAGGATTGCCTGCTCCTCCACTGCCTCCGGTTGCACCCGGAGCACCGTTTCCTCCGGCAGCAGAACTGCCTGCGCCACCGCCGCCACTACCTGAATAGGGACCGTTTACAGGAGCACCTAACCACCATGAACCATCACCTCCGTTTCCGCCGGCATATTTGATGGTGCCGGTGGATGCAGCAGTAGCACCTCCGGCTACACCGGTCATGCTGTTATCAGGAACTCCCGATCCTCCGGCTGCAATAACTTGATTGTTGAAATGGGAATTTCCTCCGTCTGCACCTAAACTTCCTCCTGCTCCTACCACATAGTTATATGAATTTCCCGGTGTGACAGACAGAACCGAGGATGCATAAGCTCCTCCACCTCCTCCAGCAAAGGGCCAAGTATTATAATCTCCGCCGCCTCCACTACCACCGCCGCCCCAAGCTTCTATCTTGATGGTCAATACACCCTCAGGAACTGTGAAGCTGCCTGAGCCGGAAGTGTAAGTAGTAGTTACTTGGCTGAACAGGGAAGATTGCGAAAATATGCATAACAAAACAAACAGCAGATGTAATTTTCTGTGTGGTTTGTGAAGGTAACGTTTGAACGCGATCATTGAGAACTAATTGATTTATAATATAGTTGCAAATATATTATATATAATTGAAATAACAATATATAATACACATATAATGTTATTAATTCTCTCAATATGTTGGTAGTATGGGGAAATTATGCTCTGACCCTGAAAAACTTCAGCAAAGCATACATAAAAGAGAGGAAAATCATAAAAAATAATCCGTCGGGTACGGGTATGAAGACGATATCATCTTCGCAAGAGTCATCATAGTTTCCGCCCGGGTCAGGTGCGCCTACATTACCTTTCATCAAAACGGCGGATGCTTGATTGATAGAGCATATCATCATAGTTGTCGATCGTATAGCTATGAACGGGCGGACCAAAAAACTACCAGTGGTACATGTCGTTGGGACATTGCTCACAATCCCCGTCCACATAACCTTTAGACCACATTTCAACGGTACCATATACAGGGTTGATTTCATTGAGGAAAATCAGAGAACCGTTGACTGCATTTTCTGCTGCTTTGATAATGATTTTATTTTCATTGTTGGTATTGATACTACCGTTTACAATTAAAGTTTTTGCAGTTGGTATAATCAATTTATTGTTTGTCAGATTAATTAAACTGCCTACAGTCCGATCCGCATCCAATACTAAATTATTGATAGCTGGACTTCCGTCATTGTTAACAGCTGTTGCAAATTCAACATTGTCACCGGCAGCCTGATGATATCCGAATCCACTCACCGTATTTGCAGATGACATCATGATTCTGCTGTTGGTTGCAACCACTCTGCCGCTTACGGATACCGTAAGAAGTTTGAAGTAATCCCGAGTATCCGCGTGTTTGTTGATTTTGAACCGTCCAATTGGTGCCGAAATTATTAATTGTATAGGGTGTTGTATTCCCTGATCGTACTGAAATGATTACCTTGACAGCTTGTTCAAAAGGTCCAACAGTTAATGCAGGAGAAAATGACACAGAGCTGGCATTGGTTGCATTTGTTTGCAAAGAAGAAACAGGGATAGTTTGGTTTACATGATCGTAAACGGCAGCGTAAACTACGTTAGAGCGAGTTGTCCCTGTGGTGAATGAAACTTTCAAGGTGTTGTTTATTGCGGCACTAATGCCTTCTTCATTCAGATAGTATAGAGCTGTATGCTGAATACTGTTTACATTTCCATTCATATCACCGGCGATAAGCTATAATGCTTGATCTCCATAACTGATTGAGGAAATGTTACGCCTACCATTCCCGGATAATGAAGAACTAAGTCCAACAACCAATAAACGATGTTGATTACTGCCGGACGGTACAGTATAGGATACACTCACGGAATTACCGGTACCTTCATACACATTTGTCCAATTACTCAGGGTAGTGACCTGTGCAGGGAGCTTAACAAACAGCAACACGAATAACAGTGCCAGTAAAGACAAATAACGAGGAAATCTAATGATAGCGTGCTGAACCGTAATTCCCATATTTTTAAGGCTCTATTGATTGTATTTAAGTCAATTATTCCCCCGAGAAAAGATAAAACAAATGAATAA
>CAZOUH010000036.1:5994-10707 GCA_964582935.1 uncultured Paludibacter sp. | reverse complement strand
AAAAATCCATCACAAGTGGCACAAGCAGAAACTCCAAATCCGGAATACTTAGTCTCGTCGGGCAAACCCAAATACTTGGCTGTGGCACCGGTAGAAATGATGATTGTATCTGCCTCAATGACTTTTTCTCCATCGATAGTTACTTGATAAGGAGCTTTAGATAAATCCGTAGCGGTGGCATGCCCAAATCTTACGTCTGTTCCAAAACGCTCGGCTTGTTTCCGCAAATCAGCCATCAGCTCTGTGCCGGTTGTTCCTTCAGGATATCCGGGGAAATTCTCCACTTCGGTAGTCGTTGTCAACTGTCCACCGGGCTGCATACCTTCATACAATACCGGTGATAAATTCGCTCTTGAAGCATAGATGGCGGCTGTGTAACCCGCAGGTCCTGATCCAATGATCAAACATTTTACTTTCTCTGTCATATTTTGTTTTATTGTTTATATCTTTTAAATTTATTGAAATTAACCATCAATTCTCCATCTCTTCACTCCTCATTCCTCATTCCTCAACCCTCAACCTCCACACCCCCTGTCATCTTTCTACACATCATCTTTCTACCCCCAACCCCCTAAAGGGGGCTATTACATCCTGCAATTGCATCTAGTATTTTGCACGCTCCAAAGTCCCCTTTAGGGGATTTAGGGGTTGAATTCCTCATCTCTCCACACATCATCTTTCTACCCCCAACCCCCTAAAGGGGGCTATTACATCCTGCAATTGCATCTAGTATTTTGCACGCTCCAAAGTCCCCTTTAGGGGATTTAGGGGTTGAATTCCTCATCTCAAATCATTCAAAATCACTCCCTCATACTGCGATGCGTCAAAATTAAACATTTCTGTACTAATAGATGCATTTTGTTGAAAATTTGTGAAAATAATTTCGTGTGTTGCGGGAGTTTTGTCTTGCAATTTAATAGATTGCAACATCTTGTCCTTTTTATAGAACCTAACAATCAACTTATCAAAATGTTCCGGTTTGTTTTTGGGTGTCATCTCAACTACATAATGGTGAGCATCTGCGTGATTGATCATTTTCAAAGTGAATTTTGACGCATAATCCAAAATGATTGTCATAGGATTGGTTTGGGCTAATTCCTCTTTAGTTGGTGTTGTAATATTCACTTCACCGGCTTCTTTGAAATAGACCCATTGCGTCAATCCATTAAACCACAAACTAAATTCTTCCGTATCTATATAAAGCCGATTGCCTTTCATCACAATATCACCTGAAACTTCCTGCGAAGTTACATTATTTTCTTGAGAACTTTTGATGATAAAACTCGCACGCATACCCCGTGATTGAACAGTTTGAACCCATCCATCCATAAGTTGCTTAGCATCAGTATTGTTTTGGGCATTCAGCATGAAAATAGAGCAAATAAATATGCTTATAGATATACTGTATTTAATCATGATTCTTTTGGTTTTCAGTTTAATATTTTGTGAAATGCATGCTTATAATTGTCTCAATATTTGCTCAAGTTGATATTCATCCATGACCAATACTTGTCGCGGCTTGCTGCCTTCGCTCGGACCGATGATGCCTGCTACTTCCAATTGATCGACAATGCGTCCGGCGCGGTTGTAACCAATGGAAAATTTACGTTGGATATTGGATGTGGAGCCTTGTTGGGTGCTGACTATCAGTCTGGCTGCATCTTCAAACATCGGATCTCTCTTGCTCAAATCCACTGCTCCGGGAGCTAAACCTTCTCCGTCTTCATCCATACATTCAGGCAGCGCAAAAGTATGCGGGTATCCCGGTTGAGCACTGATGTAATTTACGATATTCTCTACTTCTGGGGTGTCCACAAATGCGCACTGTACCCTAATCAACTCATTTCCGGAAGTGAAAAGCATATCGCCTCTACCAATCAACTGATTAGCACCGGAACCATCAATAATAGTACGGGAATCGATCATGGACGAAACGCGGAAAGCCACACGAGCGGGGAAGTTCGCTTTGATAACACCGGTGATGATATTCACAGAAGGACGTTGTGTAGCGATAATGATGTGAATACCGATGGCACGGGCTAACTGCGCAATACGGGCAATCGGAAGTTCTATTTCTTTGCCGGCAGTCATGATTAAATCCCCAAACTCATCAATGACAACTACTATATAGGGTAAAAACTTATGACCTTTCGTTGGATTCAGTCTTCTGTTGATGAATTTTTCGTTATACTCTTTGATGTTACGGGCATGCGCCTTTTTGAGCAGCTCATACCGTTCATCCATCTCTGCCGTCAGAGATTTTAATGTTTTTATGACCTCTTTGGTATCCGTGATGATGGCGTCTTCTCCATCCGGCAATTTTGCCAAAAACTGCTTTTCGATGGAGTTATACACATTAAACTCTACTTTTTTGGGGTCGATGAGTACTAACTTTAATACAGATGGATGTTTCTTGTATAACAAAGAAGTGATGATGGCATGCAATCCTACCGATTTTCCTTGTCCCGTAGCACCTGCAACCAACAAGTGCGGCATTTTGGTCAAATCTACCATAAAGATTTCATTGGTGATGGTCTTACCAAAAGCAATGGGCAAATCGAATTTTGAATCCTGAAACTTTTTCGAGGCAATGATTGAATGGATGGAAACGATATGTGGTTCAGCATTGGGCACCTCAATACCGATGGTTCCTTTGCCGGGTATGGGTGCAATGATACGGATGCCCGTTGCAGCCAAACTCAGCATGATGTCGTACTCCAAATTGCGTATTTTCGATATCCTGATACCTTCCTTGGGTACGATTTCATATAAGGTGATGGTAGGTCCGACTGTGGCTTTGATTGATTTAATATCTATGCCATAATTCCGAAGCGTTGTGGTGATGCGCTCTTTATTGGCAGTTTGCTCCTTCATGTCTATCGGAGTCTGATTGTCGGTTCCGTAAATTTTCAGCAAATCCAAGGTTGGAGGCTGATATCTTGATAAATCTAAGGTCGGATCATATTTCCCCAATTTTTCCAAATTGTAAAACGGATCTTCATTTTCATCTTGCCTGCCGAATACATTGTTGATATCAACGGGCGTGCTGCCTTCGGCATCAACAGGTTGCTCAATCTCAAACGCCACATCACTATCTGTAGATTTTTTGCCGGTATCTGAGTCAGTTTCTGCTTCTTTATTGCCGGTGTCAGCTTGTGCAACCCAATCTTCAGGTATTATTTCAGTGCCAACAGCAACCGTAGATCCATCTTCCTCATCTTCTAAATCAATGACAGTATCGGATTTATTTCTTTTCTTGGAAGAAAATATCTTGCTAAGATATGGGATGGTTGTGGCTGATGTAATGACTGCATAAATTAAAAGTAATCCTCCTAAACCCAATAAAATGCCCAAATTACCTATGAATGATATCAACCAGTTGGCGACGCCAACACCATGACTTCCCCCTAATCGAAAAAATAAAGGGCTATCCATATAGATATCAATCAATCCTAAACTTAATGACAACCAAACTAGCCAAAAAGAAGCATGTAAGAAAGTTTTCCAAAGAGAAAATATCTTTTTTTTCATCAGTCGAAGCGACAAAATGATGGTGAAGAAGGGGATAGCGAAAGCGCCGATTCCAAAACCTTGATCAATGATTCGGTGGGCGAAAAGTGCACCTATCACGGATGTGATATTTTTGATGCCGCCTCTCTCTTGGAATAATTGCTTCAAACCAAGCTCCATTTTACTCAAGTCATCGGCACCCGTAAAGAAATAAGAAATCATACCGATGAGAAAATAAACAGATACGATTAAGATAACGATACCAAGTACAAAATGCAAACGTTCATTTTGTAAAAAATCCACCCATTGTTTTACCCAGGTTCCGATAGTATTTTTCTTATCTTTTGTTTTGCTTGCTTTCTTTCCCGATACTTTCAAAGGGATAGTCTTGGTTTGTTCTTTATTTCTGATACGTGTTATATTGGGTTTTCTGGGAGGCATAGTACAGCTGTTTCAATTTCGTGTGAGTATTATTTGCAAAAATAATAAAAAATCATGCTTAAATCATTATATTTGACATAATTTTACGGGAAATAATTTATTGCCCTTCGTTTTTGCATAAAATCTTATGACTGTTTTAAAAACTAACTCACTTACAATTGGTTATCATAATCGTGGCAAAACCAAGACAGTACAATCCGATTTAAATCTTGCTGTTGATAAAGGGGAATTGGTTTGCTTGATAGGACCAAACGGAAGTGGTAAAAGCACTTTATTACGCACTTTAGCCGGATTACAACAGGCTTTATCCGGTAAATCTTATATCAACAACAAGGATATTCAGGATATTTCATTGAAGGAAAGGGCGCGCTTGATTGCTTTGGTATTAACTGACAGAATTGAAGTTGAGCATGCTACTGTCCAATCCATTATTGCCATGGGAAGGCATCCGCATACCAATTGGTGGGGTCATGTGGGCGATGATACTTTGCAGTTTGTGGAAGAAGCATTGGAGATGATGCATCTGCAAGACAAAGCTGCACAGCTGATTACAGAATTGTCTGATGGAGAGCGTCAGCGCGTGATGATTGCCAAAGCATTTGTGCAGGATACGCCCATTATTATTTTAGACGAGCCAACCGCTCATCTCGATTTGCCAAACAGGGTGGAGATTATGCTGCTTTTGCATCAGATGGCGCACGAAACAGGCAAAACAGTTATCTTGTCCACCCATGAATTGGATATGGCTTTGCAGGCTGCCGA
>CAZOUH010000036.1:0-5894 GCA_964582935.1 uncultured Paludibacter sp. | reverse complement strand
GCAGTAGAAAAGACCAATCCTCTTGTCACCATAGAAGATGACGGATGGAGAATTGGTCCTGATAAATTTGAATCTATAGAAGAATTGCTGACAGGCTTATCGAACGCCGTGCATCATTTTGACTAATTTCTTGTTCAAAGAAATCATTAAAATACCACATAGAATTACAAATAAAGCCACGTATAAGAAAATTTTACCCGCTCCCATGGATTCGACAGAAGAAGCTAAGAATCCGCCTATAATATTGGCTACAAAAGAGGATAGCAGCCAAACACCCATCAAAAGGGAAGCATATTTCGGAGGCGACAGTTTGGTTACTACCGATAAGCCTACCGGCGACAAACACAATTCTCCCAGGGTATGCAGCAAATAAGTGAGTACCAACCAAATCAAACTTGCCTTGATATTCACGTCAGTCACATCGCCACCTCTTTCGGCAACAGCTGCCAACATAAAGAAGAATCCGACACCTAACACAATCATGCCGGTGCCCATTTTAATGGGTGTTGTCAATTTCTTTCCAAATTTAGAAACCCAAAGCATCCCGAAAAGTGGTGCGAATGTTACGATGAATAAAGGATTTACAGATTGAAACCAAGGGGTTGGAATTTCAAATCCCATGATGGTCCGATCAATGTATTTGTCGGTATATAAACTCAATGAAGAACCGGCTTGTTCAAAACCTGCCCAGAAGAAAATGGCAAAAACAAAGATGACAAAAATCACGATGATTCTTTCCCTTTCTTCTTTGGTCAACGGTTTTTTGTTGTTGGCTGCCAGCTCTTCTGCTGTAATTCCATTCACCATCGACCCGCCAGGCTTCAGACCAATTTCTCCAAGGTACTTATTTCCAAGCGTATTGAAAAGTAACTGACCGAAAAGCATGCCTACGGCAGCAGCTAAAAATCCATAGCGGTAACCATAGCTCATCACCACTTCTCCAAATTCATTCATTTTATGGGTGGCAAAAAGACTGTCCGTTAAAAATCCTATCACCAAAGGAGCCATAAAAGCTCCTAAATTGATACCCATATAAAAAATAGAGAATGCTGCATCCCTTCTGTCATCCCCATCTTCATACAAACCGCCTACTAAAGTGGAAATATTGGGTTTGAAAAACCCGTTGCCTATGATGAGCAAGAAAAGACCGATGTATAAACCTACGTAGTTATTGACGGCAAATAACATAAGCTGCCCTGCCATCATGGTAAAACCACCGATCGTCACGGCATGTCTTTGTCCCAAGTACTTATCAGCCAACCAGCCCCCGATGATGGGCGTGAAATATACAAATCCGGTAAAAAAGCCATATATCAAACTTGCTTGCTGTGCGTCTATTGCCAATCCGCCTTCTAAGAATGATTTGGTAAGATATAAAATCAGGATACCACGCATCCCATAATAACTGAAACGTTCCCACATTTCAGTGAAAAACAATAAATAGAGTCCTTTCGGATGCCCCTGTTTCTTTTTGCTTGCTGACATTGATAAAAAATTAAAATGAAGTATTTTTTTTTAGAATCGACAAAATTAATAAACTTGTTCTAATAAACAAGTTTATATTGGATTTAGTTACAGAACATCTATGGAGTTTTTTAAATATTTTCAACTTGCATAAATATCGAAAAAACAGTCAAAAACATTAAATATGAAAAAATAAATGACATTTCTATAGAAATATGCTTGAAAAAACAAAATTTTATGTACTTTTGCAATCCTAATCGAAAAAATTATTTCAATTCAATCGCACCAACAATTTTAATTTATAGTATATGAATATTGAAAAAATGATGTCTTTGATTGAATCAAAGCATCCCGGAGAACATGAGTATTTACAGGCAGTAAAGGAAGTACTCATCACCATTGAAGATGTGTATAACGAGTATCCGGAGTTTGAAAAAGCCAAAATTATTGAAAGAATAGTAGAACCTGATCGTATTTATACATTCAAGGTGCCTTGGGCAGATGATAAAGGTCAGATTCACATCAACCTTGGGTATCGCGTTCAGTTCAACAACGCCATTGGTCCTTACAAAGGCGGCATACGTTTTAATCCACATGTCACACTATCGACACTTAAATTTTTAGGTTTTGAACAAACTTTCAAAAACGCATTGACTACCTTGCCTATGGGTGGTGCAAAAGGCGGTTCCGATTTCGATCCGACCGGAAAATCTTCCAATGAAATCATGCGTTTTTGTCAGGCTTTTATGCTTGAATTATGGCGTTTCATCGGTCCCGAAATCGATATCCCTGCCGGGGATGTCGGTGTTGGAGCAAGGGAAATTGGTTATATGTACGGCATGCATCGTAAATTAACGCATGAAAATACCGGTGTCTTTACCGGTAAAGGTATAGAATATGGTGGTTCTTTGATTCGACCGGAGGCAACAGGGTTTGGTGCGTTGTACTTTGTCAGTCAAATGCTTGAAGCCATAGGCACAGAGGTAAAAGGTAAAACGGTGGCTATTTCCGGTTTTGGAAATGTTGCTTGGGGTGCTGCTCTCAAAGCTAACGAAATGGGAGCAAAGGTTGTCACAATTTCGGGTCCCGACGGATACGTATTAGATGAAGCCGGTATTTCAGGTGAAAAAATTGACTATATGCTTGAATTAAGGGCTTCCAATAATAATGTGGTAAAACCATATGCCGACAAGTATGGTGTTCCTTTTTTCCCGGGGAAAAAACCATGGGAAGTTAAAGTGGACATTGCCATGCCCTGTGCTACCCAAAACGAAATCAACGGTGAGGATGCCAAGCTGTTGCTGAAAAACGGGACGATTTGTGTCGCTGAAGTTTCAAACATGGGGTGTACACCTGAAGCCATAGATTTATTTATAGATAATAAAATCCTTTATGGTCCCGGAAAAGCCGTAAACGCCGGTGGAGTGGCGACTTCAGGCTTAGAGATGACTCAAAATGCCATGCATTTGAATTGGACTGCAGAAGAAGTAGATGCAAAACTAAAACAAATCATGTCAGATATTCATACCCAATGTGTCAAATATGGTACAGACGGAGACGGGTATATCAATTATATGAAAGGTGCCAATGTGGCAGGATTCCTCAAGGTAGCTAAAGCTATGGTGGCACAAGGTGTCGTATAATTGTCGGTTAATTTTAAGTAAATGATGATACATCGTTAATCGAGTTTAAATGTTAAAATCGAAGTGTTAAAATTGACCAAATCAAGCTGACAAATGCTTTCAGCGGAATAACTTTTGCGTAACTTAGTCCCGAATTTTAAAATTCGGGACTTTTTATTCATTTAAAATAAGACGTTTATGAAAAAGAACAGATTTTTTCAAATTGCAGGTCTCATAGTATTGGTTGTGTTGGTTACTATAGGTACCAACTATGTTGTGAACAGAAATAACACAACTGTCGATCATGAAAGTTTTTCTTTTGACAGGGTTCCTGCGAGTTATGCAAACTTCAAAAATGCTGCAAAAGCGGGCGAGACAGATTTTACGGTAGCTGCCGAATTGACAGTTAATGCAGTGGTGCACGTTAAAGTGAAATCTGAGGTGATGCAATCGAGAGGTTCTGGTGATGATTCCATATTCGAGTATTTTTTTGGTCCGCAGTTTCGACAGCCACAGCGACCTCAACTCAGAGAGGGAGCTGGTTCTGGAGTTATTATTTCTGCTGATGGATATATAGTGACCAACAACCACGTCATTGATAATTCAAAGGAGATAGAGGTTGTTTTAAACGATAAAAGAAATTATACGGCTAAAGTGGTTGGTGCAGATCCAAACACAGATATTGCTCTTCTAAAAATTGAAGAAAGTAATCTTCCTTTCATCGTTTTTGGTA
Organism: uncultured Paludibacter sp.; assembly: GCA_964582935.1. Classification (GTDB taxonomy): domain Bacteria; phylum Bacteroidota; class Bacteroidia; order Bacteroidales; family Paludibacteraceae; genus Paludibacter. Next base: position 2,075 of record CAZOUH010000036.1, on the reverse strand, counting down.
ATTCTGATTCTCTTAAAGTAGGTGAATGGGTGTTGGCTGTAGGCAATCCGTTTAACCTGACTTCGACGGTTACTGCCGGAATAGTCAGCGCAAAAGCCAGAAACATCAATATATTAGATGCTGCCATGAAGATTGAATCTTTTATTCAAACAGACGCAGCGGTTAATCCGGGCAATAGTGGCGGCGCTTTGGTGAATACCCACGGAGAACTGATCGGTATTAACACCGCTATAGCCTCTCAGACAGGCACTTATGCAGGTTATGCATTTGCCGTTCCTTCCGCCATTGTTCAAAAGGTGGTAGCCGATTTGCGTCAATATGGCGTAGTTCAGAGGGCAGTGCTTGGTGTAGAAATCAGGGATATAGACGGAGAATTGGCTAAGGAAAAAAAGATTAAAACTTATGCCGGTGCTTATGTAGCAAATGTGCTTGAGAACAGTGCAGCTGAAATAGCCGGTGTTAAATCCGGCGATATCATCACCAACGTCAATGGTGTAGAGGTAAAATCTGTTGCTCAATTACAAGAGCAGGTAGGTCGCTATCGTCCCGGTGATAAAGTAAGCATCAATATCATCCGCAATGATAAAAAACAGACTTTGAATGTAGAACTTAAAAACCGTCAAGGTGGTGTTGGCTTGGTGTCGTCTGATGTTGACATTGATGTGTTGGGAGCGGCATTTAAAGAAGTAAGTGATAATATCAAAAAGAAATTTGGTGTTGACTATGGAGTAGAAGTTAAGTCAGTGAGCAGCAGAGGGAAATTCAATGCTGCCGGTATCAAGTCCGGGTATGTAATTCTGAAAATCAACAACATGAGAATGAACTCCGAGAAAGATATTGAAATGATCATGAAATCGGTGATGGACAACAATGATAAGAACAAGGTGTTGTGGATCAGCGGATTTTATCCAAATGGCAAAACTGCTTACTATGCCGTTGACTTGAATGAATGATGAAATGCTGAAATAAGAGATATGGGATTCTACGCGAGCTTGTCTCAAAAGCACACAGATAAGACGGATTTTACAGATTTTCACGGAAAATATTTCAAAATTTATATGCTGATAACCAGCACATATTAAATCTGCTTTTATCTGTCTTATCGGTGTCATCGGTGTGCTAATTGACTTTTGAAACAGCCTCCTGTTTTCTTTAAAAAATTTATTCTATAAAACATTTTCCAACTTCAAACGTTCAATAAAAGTACGGTCTAAACTTGAACTTGTTTTTGCGAAAAATTTTTATTAACTTTGCACGCTAATTTTCAAAAGAGAAATGAGACAACTAAAAATTACTAAATCGATAACTAACAGAGAAAGTGCTTCTCTGGATAAGTATTTACAAGAAATTGGTCGTGAGGACCTTATCACTGTGGAAGAAGAAGTTGAGTTAGCTCAACGCATCAAAGCCGGTGATAGAATAGCTTTAGAAAAGCTGACTCGCGCTAATCTTCGTTTTGTTGTTTCAGTTGCAAAACAGTATCAAAATCAAGGTTTAAGTCTGCCTGATTTAATCAATGAAGGTAACCTTGGTTTGATTAAAGCTGCCGAAAAATTTGATGAAACCCGCGGATTTAAATTCATCTCTTACGCCGTGTGGTGGATTCGTCAATCCATTTTACAAGCTTTAGCTGAACAATCCCGTATTGTTCGTCTTCCTCTGAATCAGGTTGGTTCTTTGAATAAAATCAACAAAGCATTTGCAAAGTTTGAACAAGAGTTTGAACGCCGACCTTCACCACAAGAACTTGCCGACCGTTTGGATATTCCTGTAGAGAAGATTACCGACACCATGAAGGTTTCCGGTCGTCATATTTCGGTGGATGCGCCATTCGTTGAGGGAGAAGATAATAGTTTGTTGGATGTTATGATCAATGACGACTCCCCTAATGCCGATCGCTCGTTGATTAATGAGTCGCTTTCACAGGAGATTGAGCGTGTCCTGGTGCATGCTTTGTCAGATCGTGAGCGAGACATTATCAAAAAATTCTTTGGCTTGGGAGTGCCGGAAATGACTTTGGAAGAAATCGGTGACGAATTTGGATTGACCCGCGAACGTGTTCGCCAGATCAAAGA
>CAZOUH010000035.1:6277-10758 GCA_964582935.1 uncultured Paludibacter sp. | reverse complement strand
CTTTGTAAGTTCACGTATTTTTAAGTATTTTTGCAGTCCAATTTTCAGCTCAAAACAAATCAAAATGGGAAATATTGTCGCTATCGTAGGACGTCCAAATGTTGGTAAATCCACTTTATTCAATCGGCTTACCAAAAGTCGTCGTGCCATTGTAAACGAACAAGCAGGGACTACGCGTGATCGTCAATATGGTAAATGTGAATGGATTGGGCGTGAGTTTTCTGTCATTGATACCGGAGGTTGGGTCATCAATACGGATGATGTCTTTGAAGAAGAAATCAAAAAACATGTAACGCTGGCTTTAGAAGAGTCGGATGTGATCTTGTTTGTTGTGGATGTTCAAAATGGGATTACCGATTTGGATAATGAGGTTGCGTCTATTCTAAGAAGAACCAATAAGCCTGTTATAGTAGTTTCCAATAAATCGGATACTTTCGACTGGCAGTACAATGCTGCTGAATTCTATGCGTTGGGACTTGGGGATCCATATCTTGTTTCTGCCATCAATGGATTAGGTACCGGTGAATTATTGGATCGCGTGGTGGAATTGCTTGGTACCGATGAAATTACGGAGGACATCGAACTTGATCTCCCGCGTTTTGCTGTGGTGGGTCGTCCTAATGTTGGTAAATCTTCTATCGTCAATGCTTTTACCGGTGAAGAAAGAACCATTGTAACAGATATTCCTGGCACTACCCGCGATTCTATTTATACCCGCTTTAATAAATTCGGTCACGATTTTTATTTGGTGGACACAGCCGGTATTCGCAAAAAAGCCAAAGTGCAGGAAGACTTGGAGTATTATTCCGTAGTGCGATCCATCCGCGCCATTGAAAATGCTGATGTTTGTATTTTGATGGTTGATGCCACCCGCGGACTTGAAGGGCAGGATATGAGTATCTTCTCATTGATTCAGAAAAATAAAAAAGGCTTGGTGGTCGCAGTCAACAAATGGGATTTGATTGCCGAAAAAGGTCCTAAAGATGTCAAGGAATTTGAACAGTCTATACGTGATAGTTTAGCACCTTTTGTTGATTTCCCGATTGTTTTTACCTCGGCAATCAACAAACAGCGTATTTTGAAGGTAGTTGACTCAGCGGTCGAGGTCTATAAAAACAAGCAAAAGAAAGTGCCTACTTCTCAACTGAATGAGTTTTTATTGCCATTGATTCAAAATTATCCGCCTCCGGCTTTGAAAGGAAAATACATCAAAATCAAATACATCACGCAGTTGCCAAACACGCAAGTACCTACTTTTATTTTCTTTGCCAACTTGCCTCAATACATCAAAGAGCCGTACAGGCGCTTTTTAGAAAATAAAATCAGGACGAAGTGGAATTTTAAAGGAACACCTATTCAGCTGTTTTTCAGGCAGAAATAATTTCGCCGCTGCCGATGCAAATTTTCTGGTCGGCATCATAAACCACTCCAAATTGCCCCGGAGCGATGCCGTGTATTTTTTCAGATGACATTATTTGATATCCACCCTTGGTTTTAAAAATCTTTCCTTGGGTAAATTCGGGTGTGTGCCTGATTTTAAAGGTGATGTCTATTCCTGTTTGATGTTTGCCCCACGGGTTTTCTGTGATAAAATGAAAATCTTGCATAGAGAACTCATCACCATAAACTGCATCTACCTCATAGCCTTTGGAGACCCATATAATATTGGAATCAACATCTTTGCGTATGACGAACCAGGGACCGCCGGAAAGTCCTAAACCTTTACGCTGTCCAACGGTGTGAAACCAATAACCATGGTGCATGCCTAATATTTTTCCGGTTTCCAGTTCCACTATGGGTCCTTGTTTTTCTCCCAAATACCTGCGGATAAAATCATTGTAGTTTACCTTTCCCAAGAAGCAAATGCCCTGGCTGTCTTGTCTTTTTGCACTTGGCAAATGAGCTTGTGTCGCAATCCGGCGAACTTCTTCTTTCATGAGATTCCCAATTGGAAACATCAACTTGGAGACTTGCAAATGATTGATTTGTGCCAAGAAATCCGTTTGATCTTTTAAAATATCTTTGGCTGTACCAAGATAGGTTTTACCATTTTTTTCGATGGTCGTGGCATAATGTCCGGTAGCCGTTTTGTCAAAATATCGACCGGCTTTTTCTTCAAATACACCAAACTTGATGAGTTTATTGCACATCACATCGGGATTGGGCGTAAAGCCTTTCTTGACCTTGTCAATCGTATAAGCAACGACCGTATCCCAATAATCACGATGCAAATCGATGATCTCTAAATCGCAGCCGTATTGGTGAGCAACTAAGGTAGCCATCTCAATATCCTCCTCCGAATCACAATGCAACAAATCGTCGTCATCCATCCCTATTTTGATATAGAAAAGGGTAGGAGTATATCCTGCCTCTTTCAGCAAGTGCACAACCACCGAACTATCCACTCCTCCAGAAATTAAACCGGCTATTCGCATTTTTATTAATTATGTAATGAATTTATTAACTCTGCAAATGTTCATTATAACCCCTAAATCCCCTAAAAGGGGACTTTTTCCAGCAACTATTTATATTTTTCACGCTCTAATTCCCCTCCTTCGGAGGGGTTAGGGGTGGTCTTAGCCCCAAACTTTTGCAGGTTGTTGTATTAACCCAGAACTCGCAACCCGCAACCCGGACTATTCACTATTCGTTCTTCACTCTTCGTTTCTCCCGCCCCCTAAATATAATACTCCGCCAAATCAATCAACCCCGCTTTCATAGCGTATTTGGTAGCCTCGTGCACATTATTCACCTCTATTTTACGAAAAATATTTTTACGATGGGTCATGATGGTATGCATGCTGACATTTCTCAAGGCAGCGATCTCACGTGTCGATTTTCCCAAAGCCATTTCTTTCAGAATTTCCTGTTCCGTAATCGTCAGCATATGTTGGGATTTATCATGTTGCTTTTGTTTGGAGGTTTCTAACAAAAGATTGGTGATATAACTGCTGACATAACGTTCTCCTTTCAGGGAAAGTTTAATGGCGCTTGTTAAATCTTCAAGCGGACTGTCCTTCAATAAGATACTTATCCTTTCGGACTGATAGAGCCAGGTGTGAATGGCGGCTTTGCTTAATTCATCTGAAGAAACGATCCATCGGGTTTGAGCATATTTTTCCTGTAAGAAAACTACTTCTTCTATCCTTTCAAAGTCGAACAAAGCATAATCTAAAATAATCAGGGCATCAGGAAACCGGGCGCAGCAACCAATCAGTTCTTTTTTTGTCTGGACCTCTTCAACCTGTGCTGTGGGAGAGATTGTTTCAATCAGATACAACCACCCGGCACGCGTGAGGTCGCGGTTGTCGGCAATGATGATGTTATGCATACAATGTCAATTTTGAAATTGCTGCAAAGTTAAATAAAAAAAATCTGAAACTTAAATACATTCACATCACTGTGGTTAACAGATCTTTATCTCTACCTCCCCCACAGTTGCGATTCAATGTCAATTAACTTACGTCCAATATGGGTGATTTCATCGTGGAGTTGAGTGCTATTTAATGTTGAAGTATTGCTATACAGCTTTTTCATCAAATTATTGTCGCCTATCAGATAGGAAGAATACATTTTTTTTGAGAAAAATTCATGATAGCTAACTCGTTGTGCCATATTGTTTTCAGGAAAAACCGGCTGCGCAGAGAAATGCGCCTGCAAGTCATCATAAAGCAACCAGCAGACAACAGATTCACGAAGCGTACTCTTTAATTGCTGCATATTAGCTGCGTCATCATCCCCATCTTCATCATCATCAAAGGCAGGAAAGACAGGTGCGGTAACATCTTCCATAATCATCAGGGGGGCAATGCCGATTATTTTGCTGTACATTTTTGAAAGATGTGTATCGAAGTAATAGACTTGCTGGATTAAAAATTTGTTGACACCCTTTGAAAAACGATCGTAGATGCGGTTGTTGAGCGATACGGTATGGCTCGCTGAATCAAGTTCAAACAAAGGGTCGATATATTGTGCACCGCCCACAAATGTTTCAATGAAGAAGACATCGGATAATTTATTGCCGGGTACAAGATTCACTGAATCGAATACGGGGGTCAGCTCTGCCTCGTTAGGATAATAAACCGGCGTTTTATTCACTATGGCTTCAGAAATCACCCTGAAAAGATTTTTAAAATTAGCATCTTGTCCGGTCGGAAATGCCAATTGTGTGTTGATATTATCCCGCATATCAATGATGCTGTAAGTGATATGCGCCCAAACAACATCATCAGCCCTATTGTCCAAATGTGTGAGCAAATAACCCAAGTCATTGGTCAACATTTCAGAATGATTGATAACACCACTGCTGTCAAAGAAATTCAAGTCCGGCTGCTGCGCCACTGCATGTAATCCGCATATTAAAAAAACAGCAAGAAGGATTTTATGGATTGTCTTCATTTTGATTTTATTGATTTTTATTTACTGAAGTTATTTTGAACCACAAAAGGCACAAAAGGGAGTTTATTAATTGACTATTAAGT
>CAZOUH010000035.1:0-6177 GCA_964582935.1 uncultured Paludibacter sp. | reverse complement strand
TATTCACTATTCACTATTCGTTCTTCGTTCTTCGTTCTCCGTTCCCCTACAGCACCTCAATCGCCACAGCCGACAAATTCCTGTCTAATCCATCGGGTCCCACTGCCATGATGCGTTGGATGATCAGGGGCGTTCCGGATGGCAGGTTGTTGATGACAGCAATTTGTTCTGCTGAGAAATTGGGACCGTTTGAATTATAAGTCCTGCGACCAATTCTGATGGCAAATGATTTCACCGTAAAATTAGCTTGCACCAAAGCATCTTCACCATAACCTGCTGTTACGGTCGGACCGCCGGCAACGAAAGTGGGTCCATGCACACTACCATCAAATACGCTTTGCATATTCCCGTTGTTGTCTTTATAGACTGCATAGGGTTTCGGGTCAGGCAGCTGACGTACCCTGTACGTATTGCTACCCATATTGATTTGTCGCCCGCTGATATTGCCAATAACTGATACCTCAACGCTGTTGGCGGTAGGCTTGATGATGTATTTACCGCTTGCTTTCTGAGTGGCGGTACCGCCTTTGACGTCGATGCGCAGATTTTCGGTCGGAACACCCGGCGCAGAAATGCTGATGTTATTGTCGAATCCGCGATACAGGATGTTCAAATCATCGTTAGAAATAATGGCAGCCGGTTTACCGACATTGTATTTGCTCGTAAAATTGAATTTTTGAACCTGACCGAGGTTGTTGGGCAATTCAATATATCCCGAATAGCTGTGCTCGCCCGTTCGGGTAGCGGTAGTAATATAATTGTTGCCGGCTAATTTACTGCCATTGATATATACATTGGGTGCTTTAGTAGTGTCCACGGCTGCTAATAAAATTTTAGCGCGATATTCCTGTCCTTCCATCACATAATTAGATTCAGCCACCACGAAAGCATCGAATTTATTCACCCTGGCATCGCCTTCGTCCGTGCTTTCTTTCAAATGTTGAATCACTTTCGATTCCGTATTCCGCACATCATTTTGATATTTGGTAAGAATGGTAATAACGGCAGACACAGGCATATTGTCAAAAGTGGCTATTTCCCATGATTTGTTATTGACATCACCGGTGTAAAAGATATTTTGAAATACTTCATGATCTCCATAATTTCCGTTGACGAGAGATACCATCAAATCGCGGAAATGTTCAATTTTTTCTTTCAACTTAGTGCCGTTACCTTCATGCAGTGCGTAATACGATGGTACATTCAGGTCTTCCCTTTTGTAGATATTTCTTGCTGCTATTGTGTCAGCTTTGTCTTTATCGGCAAGTTTGAGGATATCAACTTTAAACTGATGGATGTAGTTAAAAAGCTCATCTGATTCCCGTTGAACGACTTTCGCCTTATCTAACCATTCACCTACCTTTTGTGGGTTTTCAGCATACATAGCATGAAATTCTTGATAGAGGCGGTGATTTTGCTCATCAATAGAAAGAGTAGAAGTATGCAGGCTGTCGTCCACCATTTTAAATCCATTTAGAATTTCGCTGGAGACATTCAGTGCAAGCAAGGCAATCAGTACCAAGTACATCATGCCAATCATCCGTTGTCGCGGGGTTTCCGGACAGTTTTTGGTTCCACCCATAATATCTTTTTATACTTGATTGTGCTTGTTTGATTTAACCCATTGAATTCAACATATTACCGTATATGCTGTTCAATCTTGCAATATTATCTGCCAATTCGTTTGCATTGGTTTTCAGTTTTTCTGTTGCCGAAGAAAAATCGTCTGAAACATTTTTCAGTTTGCCCATCTCACCGGTAACGGTTTTCATTTCATCAGAAAGCTGCTTGGAGATTTCTGCCTGATTGTGGAAGTGCACGGACTGCGCATGGATATCTTTCAATTGTATTTCATAAATTGAATTCATACCGGCTAAGTTATTATTGATTCTTTCCACCTTATTGCGGTATTCCTGTGTGTTGACTTCAATCTTCTCGGTATCTTCCCCTATGCGTTCATAAATCTGTAGTAAGATATCGGTTGCCTTAAATAAAGCTTCTTGATTTTGAACGTATTTGGCAGTATTTTCAGAAAATGCCTGTATGCTCTGAGTAAGCTTCTCTGTTTCTAAAGAGAAACTAGCAATTTCGTTCAGTTGACTTGCTGTGCGTGTCAGGTTTTGAATACTCATGTTGAGTTTCTGTGCATCTGCGTCACTGAGACCTTCGATGTTTGTGACACCCGGAAATCCCGGTGCGTCGGAATAGACAGGAGCTGTTTGTGGAAAATGCTGAGTCGGCATACCCGTCGGTGCAGCAGGGGGCGCAAAAGATCCGGGATCGATTTGCAAATCTAATTTGCCGCTTTCAAAATCAATCACTTTGTCCCATTCGTATGTTTTCAACGGCTTTTCAAAGGCACTCATAAAAAACACCAAGGCTTCAGTAATTAATCCTACTGTCAACATGATGTTTGCACCTTGCCAGTACATCAGTTTAAAGAGTACGCCAATGATGACAACGGATGCACCGACACCATAACCTATATTGAAAAGTTTATCTTTGGTGGTGACTTTTATGGATCCCACTTTTTTAAATTTATCCATCATATGCCTTAAATGCTATAAGTTTCACAAAATTATTTTATATCACCTTTGTAGGAGCGAACACACCTGAAGCCTATGTACGGTCGGCTGACATGTTGGTACTCATAAGTCCTGGTTCCGCTTTGTAAGAAGTACGAAATATCTTTCCAAGAGCCACCTTTAACGACTTTCCGTTTCATGTGCACGGGATCATCGGCTTTGGCGTTGTATTCAAAATTTGGGTTTATATCGGCGGTAACCATGTTGGTCGCACCGAAATAAGCAGTTGAAGTCCATTCTGCCACATTACCTGCCATATCGTACAAGCCGTTGGCATTGGGCACTACATTATAAGATTTTACAGGCTTGGTCGTTACGCCCGCATCATTCACATAATTACCTCTTTCTTGCTTGAAATTAGCTAAATAACAGTTTTTTTGTTCGTCTATTACCTTATCGCCTTTCCAAGGGTAAATCGCGTCTTTGTCACGCCCCTTCGCTGCAAACTCCCACTCGGCTTCAGTAGGTAGGCGATAAGGCTCCACCTTCACCTTGTGGGTGTTGTTGTACAACTCTGTGCGCCAATGACAAAAAGCTTGAGCTTGCTCCCAGCTGACACCCACAACCGGATAGTCGGTATAATTAGGATCGCTGAAATACATTTTCATCTTCGGATCGTTGTAAGAAAAACGAATGTCTCTTGACCAAGTCAGGGTGTCAGGATAAATATTCAACATTTTGGTTGAATAGAAATCCTGTCTGTTCGTTAGTTTCCTGTTGATGGTTCGAGTTACCAAATGGTTGTTATCATCATAATAGGTTGTGTCAACCGATACATAAGCATCTTCAGGATAAGAATTGGTGATGTAGTTGAACTGGTTACGTGGCAGCGATACTTGGTCGTAATTGAAAATCTCATACCGGTATATCATGCGCGCAGCATTCAGCTGTCGCGTGCCTAAATCATCTCTACCTGAATAATACAGTGTGGACAATGCTTCTTGCACATCTTCATTGCGATCGTTCCAGCGAATGCGTTGTGACCATCTAATTCTGATGGAATCACTTTCGCTTTCCGGGTCATCAATCATATATTCGTACCTGCCGACATTGATGAGTTCGCGGTAAGCAATGGAATCGCGCACCCACATTACAAACTGCCTGTATTGATCATTAGTAATTTCTGCTTCATCCATAAAAAAAGATTCAACCGTGACTTGGCGTGTGGCTTCCCGTCCGGGAAACATACCGTTCGGCATATGAGCACCCATCATGAAGGTTCCTTTTTTAATTAACTGCATACCATGTGGTTTGGTGTCTGAAAAGCCCATCTTTGCCGAGTTGGGGGAACTGGTAAGTTCGCCTACCGGCTTATTGCAGGATGCTGCCAACAGAACTGATGCAATGATAACAAAAAGTTTATTCATATAGTTAGAAATTTTTATTGTCAATCTATCAAACGGAAAAGCATTCATTTTATTCTGTTAAATTATAGAATTCTAATACTTTTATATTTTTTTCGGCGCGAACTATCACCGGCTCGGATATCGAATACATAAGAAAGCATGATTTCATGAGAACTCCAACTTGCTCTAATCATGTGTGATACAGGGAGATCGAAGGAGTAGCCGACTGCTAAGCCATTGCCAATATGGATACCGGCTAAAAAGACAACTGCATCACTCCAACGATAGGATAAGCCGCCCCAATATTGATTGTTATATTGGATTAAGGTTGATAAATCCAATTGAAAGGCTGAAAAATCAGTCTTTAATAACAGGGAAGGTTTGAATACGAATTTAGGATTTCGCCAGGTGAAATCGTATCCGGAAGTTACAAACAAGGTGCTTGCCGGACGAAACTCATGTTGTTCATCCCATTCCACAACGGGTTGGTTGAGATGTGAATAAGAAACACCGGCATAAAAATCCTTGAAGGTGAACCACGTGCCAATACCAATATCCAATCCCAAGCCTTCAATTAAGGTGGTGGGAATTGCCGGATCGGCATTGATATCGTGGTAGTCACCGATTTGTACCTGCGGACCCCGAACGCTGTCGCCCCTGAATCCCACACTTACAAAACCCAATTCCGGTCCAATATTCAAAGCTGCTTGTCCGATTTTAATTTTATAAGCATACTGCAGATGGAAAGTGCGGTTGATGAAAAGCCCCACCATATCATTGATAAAGCTGATGCCTACACCTTGTTGCTTGCCTGCAATTTTAAAAGGGGCATTAATATTAAAGACAGTCGTAGATCCGCCATTCGGCATGCCTACCCATTGCAACCTGTGTTGTCCGCTTACATCTAACATTCCACTTTCGCCTACAGCAGCCGGATTAAAGCCGGTTGGGTGCAGCATATACTGACTCAGTTGCGCATCGAACTGTGCGCGAAGATTGCTTGTTAAGAAGGAAATCAGGAAAAGACAGAAAACAATTCTTCTCATGCGTTTATTTTTCATTCTCTTATCAGTCAACTGTACCAATCAATTTGAAAGTCATACAGTGTACAGATATTTAACTTATAAAATACTGAAAAATTGTTTGCACACAAAAAAAACACAGCCGAATTCAGACTGTAAGCACTTTCTGTCGTACAAGCTTATGGGTATTGAATCAGATGTTCTCCGAAAAGCATTGAGGCAATTAATATTCATCTTCATTGAAGAAGAAATCTTCCTTGGTAGGATAGTCGGGCCAGATATCTTCTATTGACTCATACACTTCGCCTTCATCTTCAATTTCTTGCAGATTTTCAACAACTTCCAACGGTGCCCCCGATCTGATGGCATAATCAATCAGTTCATCTTTTGTTGCAGGCCAAGGTGCATCTTCAATTTTTGATGCTAATTCTAAAGTCCAATACATAGTTTGCGGGTTATATTAAAAATGTTCAAGTACTATTTTTTAAAATGTTGTGCAAAAATAGAAAAAAAAACGATTCAACCTAACTTTCCCAGAAAATTTCTTTATTTCCTTCATTGATAGTGATATAGCGTGATAAAACAAATAGATAATCAGATAATCTGTTCATATATTGCAATAATAAAGTATCAATTTCGAGACCTGTCTGCACCAAATCCAAGATTTTCCGCTCCGCCCTGCGAGCAACAGCACGGCAAACATGCGCTATGGATCCGGCATGACTTCCGCCCGGCAAAATAAATTTTCGTATGGGTGGCAGCAACTCATTCATCCTGTCGATTTCATGTTCCAAGGCTTGTACAGCTGCTTCATGAACGATAGAAGCCGGTTTGATCTCCGTTTTAGTACGGTCGGTTGCCAAGAAAGAACCCACTGTAAATAATTGATGCTGGATGCTCATTAAGAACTCCGTTACATTTTCCGACAATGCGCTTGTCACTAACATGCCCATAAATGCATTCAGCTCGTCGATGGTGCCATATGCCTCTAATCTGGCATCGTTTTTCCAAACCCTCGTACCGCCGATAAGACCGGTTTGTCCTTTGTCGCCTGTTTTAGTGTAGATTTTCATATAATTGTTTATTGTTAGTAGTTAGTGTAGTTAGATGTAAATTATTAGTAGATAGTGTATTGAACTCGAACTCGTAACCCGCAACCCGCAACTCGGAACCTTTCTTCGGGGGATTTAGGGGGCTGTCTTCACCACATAATGCCTCCTGCAC
>CAZOUH010000034.1:7748-10858 GCA_964582935.1 uncultured Paludibacter sp. | reverse complement strand
CTATGGAAGTACTAAAGTTAACCGTTCTTGCAGGCTGTTGCGACTTAGCATAGAAGACGAAAAGGAACAGAAAGATTACCAAACAAATTCTTTTCATACGATATTAACCATTTTCCATAGGTCATATGGAACTTGTCTATCACTGTTGTCAAATTTTTGAATGTAAATGATTTATAGACTCGTTTCACATTGACCTTCCACGCATGACGCGTATGATAATACATCAAACATGCAAAAGTACAAGATAGTTTTCAGCTTACCAAGCAAATTCTGATACCCTGCTTTTGAAAGAGCTGTAAAATGTTGACTTTCGGGCAATTATATGATAGTTAAAATTGAAAACTTATGTTAAAACCATAGCGCTAATTCTCCAAAATATTCAGGTTGATGGAAATCAGGATTTTCACTGAATATAGTTAAGATGAATATTTTTTAATCAGTTTCAGAAAAACATACAAAACAACTGAAACCAACATGCACCACAATATCCAGTTGTTTTCAATTTGAATTTTACCTTTTACACAAGCATATCGGATGTTGTGAAAGATAAAAAGCAAGATAAAAACAGCCGCCAAGCCGTTCTTTTCTTTTATCAATACTTTTTTAAGATTGAAAGGGTGGACTGATTTAATCTTGTTGCGGCATGAAGGAATAAAAGCCGGCGTTTGCTCAGCCCATTCAATGTACGTTTTGCCGAACTTATTTCGTAAAAATTGTTCTTCTGCGCACATGATCCGTTCGTAATAGATCCAGTAAACCAATACGAAGATGATCAAAAAGTATATGTTTGCCACTAAAATGGCAGCACCCGCCCACATCAAAAAATTACCGAGATACAAAGGATGTCGTACCATGGAATAGATGCCGGTTGTATTGACTTCACCGGCTATTTGTTCCTTTGTATTTCGTCCCGAGGTACCGGCAGGTGTATATCCTACTGTGATGATGCGGATCAGTAACCCCATCAAAGCAATGATTAAAGAAGCCACTTCAAGGCTGAAATACTGCAAATCAGTAGGTATCTTACCATAAAGTGAGTTTATGACAAACACCCCCATCCCTGCTCCCACAAGAATTAAAGGTAAATAACTTCTATAACGAAATAAGAAGTTGCCTTGCTTCACAAAAGACTCTTGCAGTGTCATATTCAGATTTTAAGTGTTTGACCCTTGTGCTTAAAAAACAATCACAAATGTACATGATTTTTTTGAGAAAATTATTATCTGAGCCTATACCGGTTTTACCACTTTATCTCCTGTTTTCCTCTTGCTCTCAAGAATCCATTAGCTGCCGAAAAATGTCCGCAACCAATAAACCCCCGATAGGCAGACAAAGGAGAGGGGTGAACGGTTTTGAGGACTAAATGCTTCTGACTGTCGATATAAGCCCCTTTGCGTTGTGCATAGGAACCCCAAAGCATAAACACCAAATCTGTTTTTTGTTCAGCAAGTGTTTTTATCACAGCATCTGTGAAAGTTTCCCAACCTTTGCCTTGGTGTGAACCGGCCTGGTGTGCTTGTACGGTTAGAGTAGCATTCAACAGCAGTACACCTTGATTAGCCCATCTTGTCAAATTTCCGCTCGTGGGTAAAGCGATGTTTAAATCGCGTTCTATTTCTTTGAAGATATTGATTAAAGAAGGTGGAAATATCACACCATCATTGACTGAAAAGCATAGGCCATGTGCTTGTCCGGATCCGTGATAGGGATCTTGACCAATAATCACCACTTTTACATCATCGAAAGGACATTGATCAAAAGCATTGAATATCAAGGGAGCCGGTGGATAAATTTTACCTTTTGCATAGGCTGTTTTTACGAATTGCACTAAATCTGCAAAATAGGATTTATCAAATTCTGACTGTAAAACTTGCTTCCACGATTCTTCAATTCTAACTTCCATAACTATACTGATAAGGCGTTTTTAAGTTGTTGCATAGCTTGTTTTAATACTGCTTTTGAACAAGCTACATTCAAACGCAGGTGATATTCACCGCCCGGACCAAAAGCTGTTCCTTGGTTTAAGCCTATGCCGGCTTTTTGTGCAAAGAAACGATGCAATTCATTCGATTCCATACCTAATGCTGTACAATCTAACCACAGCAAAAAAGAAGCATCCGGGCGCATGGGCTTTATTTGTGGGATGTGCGTGTTTAAAAAACCAATTACATAATCCACATTTTCTTGCACATAGTGTAGCATGGCTTTGCGCCATTCATTACCTTCAGTATAGCAAGCGACAGTAGCCGCATAAGCGAAGATATTTCCAAATTTAACTTCGGAAGCCTCTAAGTAAGAGGCAAATTGTCGATATAGATTGCTGTTTGGTATTACATAAAAAGAGCTAATCAATCCGGGCATGTTGAATGTTTTGCTGGGTGACATAAAAGTAACGGAATTTTCAGCAGCAGTTCGTGATACCTTTGCAAATGGAATGTGCTCTATTTGAGAATTGCCGGGTAAAACCATATCTGCATGAATTTCATCGGAAACAACCAATATTTTATGTTTTGCACACAGCTCATCTAATTTCTTGAGGGTTTCTAAAGACCATACTTTACCTCCCGGATTATGAGGATTGCACAGAATCAACATCTTTGTTTTGTCGGTTATCTTACGAAGCAAATCGTCAAAATCCATTTCAAATTTACCTTTTGCGTACTTTAATGGATTGAATACTAAACTGCGATGATTGTTTTTAACCACATTCATAAAAGGGAAATAAACTGGTGGTTGTACGATGATTTCATCTCCTGGTTCTGTGAAACATTGAACTGCTAATGCCAAAGCCGGAACGATGCCGGGCACGAAGCCTGTCCATGCTGTATCAATTTCCCAATCATAATGTTCCTTTGCCCACTCAATAAAGACATCGAAAAATTCATGAGGCTTATCGGTATATCCAAGAATTGGATGTTCCAAACGTTTTTTAATAGCATTTAAAATGAAATCCGGCGTGCGAAAATCCATATCCGCTACCCATAAAGGAAGGACATCATCTGTTCCAAATAGTAACTTGCGTCGTTCCAATTTTATGGCATCTGTATTTTCTCTGTTGATTATTTCGTCAAAATTGTAAGTCATGTTGTTGTTTTTTTGTTTCGGGGTTT
>CAZOUH010000034.1:2647-7648 GCA_964582935.1 uncultured Paludibacter sp. | reverse complement strand
GAATTTAATAATGCCATAGAGCGGTTTGCATTAAAATATCCCACATCGATATGGTGTGATTTCAGTTCCTCGGGACTGTAACCTGCCGTTTGGTTTCCGAAAAGGACAAACAGTACCTTGTCGGCGCCGACTTTATTTTCAATTTTTTGTATCAAAAACTGCAATTCATCATCTAATCGCAAGTACATGTCCTCTTTTTCCATAGACTGTAAAGCAAAACTCTTTTCATTGGGAGTACGTACGGTAAACTGTAACATCAAAGCATCTGTAAATACGTCCATACCTAAGTCATGCTCTTGAAACAGACGTAAAGCCAATTCAGCTACCAAGGAATTGGCAGCAGGCGTGCTTTTGATAATTGTTGAAGAGCTGTGATTTTGCTTTTTGGCTGTGCTGCGATATTCAAAAGATTTTGGTTTTCTCTCATCCATAGCAGCAATATAAGTCGCAGGCTGATACAAAGGCTGCCATACTCTGTCGGCAAAGCGCTGAAAAGCTCCGTTTTCATTCATATCCAAAGCCTGCCAAGGCATGCCATCCTGATAATAGGTCGTAGAACTCCACTTCATCAAGACATCGTCAATCCATGCTACCCCATTGGCTGTATGACCGCCTAAAGCAATGACATCTTCAGCATGTAAGCCGATGGCAAAAGCTTTGGATTGCCCCTGATGAGCCATCATCAGCTCATCTACAATATTGGTTGTCCTGAAATGCTTGGCAGATAGTGTTAAATGAGATTCAATACCGGATTGTGAAGCATCCTGAAATACCGATTCAATTTTACCTGAAAGGCGATTGTATGTTTGGTTGGAGACAACACCGTGATAATACGGGATGGTTCCTGAAGTCAATGTTGCTATATCGGAAGCATTTCCGGCAGCTATGAAATTACATGCCACCCTTGACAATGCAACACCTTGGTTTGTAAGCTTTTTGAATCCGCCTTGAGAAAAACGTTCGTTCAGTTGATCGATATGCCTCTGCTGCAATCCATCAACCATGATACCTACTAACAAACGGGGTTGCTGTGGAAATATAAGTTGTACCGTAAATAGCATCCACAGAAGCAAAAGGGTTTTATATATTTTTTTGAAAGAGGAAGATAGCATGTTTTGACAATTGGTGATTAAGAACTATGAACTAAGAACGATGAACTATGAACGATGAACTAAGAACGAATAGTGAATAACGAATAATTTGAGCATTGCAAAGGAACAAATTTTTATAAAAACGTGCAAGTACTCGTAATTTAACGTACGGAACACGGTGTTTCACGAAGTTAGCACGAAGTCTCACGGAGTTAACCCGTGACATGCATCCCGGAACTCGGAACTCGGAACTCGCCTCCCCCAACATTAAATCCGTTTTAAAAAAGTTTAATCTTAGCAATCATATGAACTTTTACAATCTACAGTTTGTTTTACCATCAATATAAAATGAGGACTACAAACGGGTTCTGCGGTTCAATTTTATCGAAAGTTTTCAACAAACAAGAACCCATAAATTCAATCATCATGAGTGAAGTTAAAAGAATAGAGTATTCGGCTGCAGGTCAGGAACCTTTGTTGCCGCTGTTTGAAATGGGAAAATACTTACACAAAAGCACCATTGAGAAGAACATCCAGGAGTTTATTAAGATCAGAATGTCACAAATCAACGGTTGTGCCTATTGCTTGGATATGCACTGGAAAGATGCCAGGGCATTGGGTGAAACCGAACAGCGCTTGTACGGACTCGGTGCTTGGAAGGAGTCGCCTTATTACAGTGAAAGGGAAAGAGCTGCACTGCTTTGGGCAGAAGCGGTAAATAGTTGCCATGTTTGTGACAAAGTCTATCAAGAAGCCTCCAAACACTTTAGCGACAAAGAGTTAGTGGCACTCACCATGGCAGTCAACAACATCAATTGTTGGAATCGCCTCAATATAGCCTTTTCAAAAGAAAGAGTCGGGACTTATGAAGTAGGGCAGTATTGAGGGGGTTTTACAACACCCCCTTCGTGCTCGGCAATTCATACCTGTAAATATCTCTTTTTACCGCCATCTTAATGGCTTTGGCTAAAGCTTTGAAAATACCCTCTATTTTGTGGTGTTCATTTTCTCCTTCGGCTTTGATGTTGAGGTTCATCAAGGCAGCATCACTCAAGGATTTAAAGAAGTGCATCAGCATCTCTGTGGGCATATCGCCTACGTATTCTCTTTTGAATTCAGCATCATAAACCAACCAAGGACGACCGCCAAAATCGAGGGCAACAGAGCATAAATTATCATCCATGGGTAGCGTAAAACCGTAACGTTCAATACCTCTTTTGTCACCAATGGCTTTGCGTAATGCTTCTCCCAAAGCCAGACCGGTGTCTTCTATGGTGTGATGTTCATCAATATGCAAATCTCCTTTTACTTGGATGGTCAAGTCGCAGCCCGAATGTCTGCCGATTTGTTCTAACATATGATCGAAGAAATGCAAGCCGGTAGAAATGTCAGTTTTACCACTTCCATCTATATTCAATGCAATATAAATGTCAGTTTCTTTGGTGGTGCGCTGCACGGTTGCTTTTCTGCCGCCGGCAAATAAAAAATCGGTAACAGCATCCCAAGAGTCGGTTTGCAGTGCACAATACTCTTGCAAGTCTGTATTATCTAACAACTTATAGTCGCTATTGATTAAGATGGCTTTGCAACCTAAATTTTTCGCCATTTCAACATCCGTTAATCTGTCGCCTATCACAAAAGAATTAGCTAAATCATACATGTCGGAAAAATACTTCTTCAGCATGGCAGTACCGGGTTTGCGGGTCGGCAAGTTGTCTTCAGGAAAAGATTTATCAATAAAAATTTCATCAAAATCAATTCCTTCATTCTTCAGAATTTGCAGCATTTTCCCCTGCACGGCATCAAAATTTTCTTGTGGATAAACTTCCGTACCCAAACCATCTTGATTGGTTACCATTGCCCATTCAAAGTCTAAGTGATGCTTGATAAAATGCATATTACGAATTGCACCGGGCAAAAATTCCAATTGCTCTAAAGTATCTACTTGAAAAGTAATCGGTGGTTCGGCAATGATCGTTCCGTCTCTATCTATAAAAAGTACTTGCTTGAGGTTCATGTTGTTTGCTGACATAGGGTGAAATTATTTGTAAATTTAATCCAAATCGAATTGGATTCGTGCTTACAAAAGTAATGTATTTTTGGTGTAGATTAAAATTTTCGAGTGTTGGAAATCAGAGAAACTATCAGCGTTTTGCAATAATTAAATTAAGATAGTATCTTTGTGGACTGAAATTTTGTATAAAATACACCCCCCATATTTAGACAGGTTTATGAATGTTGATTGGTTGATAGCTTTATTTGCCGAAAGAGGCATTGCTTATACTTTGTTGCTATATGCTTTTGTGATAGCAGTAGGCGTGATGATCGGTAAAGTGAAAATTTTTGGTGTTTCCTTAGGAGTAACCTTTGTGTTGTTTGTCGGTATTTTTGTCGGACATTTTGGCTTCAATGCCAATCCGGAATTGATGTATTTTATGCGAGAGTTTGGATTGATTTTATTCATATACTCCATTGGATTACAGGTCGGACCGGGATTTTTCGCTTCTTTTAAGAAAGGGGGAGTACATCAAAATCTAATGGCAGCCGGTGTTGTGTTCTTGGGAGTCGGCGTTACCATTGCTTTGTATTATATTTTTGCCGGAAGAATCCCCATGCCTATGTTTGTAGGAATATTATCGGGTGCTGTCACCAATACGCCGGGACTCGGTGCTGCACAAGAAGCACTTCGTCAGTTGTCTGATGCCGGACAGATCACTGATATTCCGGAAATAGCTTTGGGTTATGCTGTTGCCTATCCGCTCGGCGTAACTGGTCTTATATTCTCCTTAATTCTCATTCGTGCGATTTTTAACATCAATCTTAACAAAGAAAATGATAAAGTCAAAACAATATCGGCACCGGCAGACGGTACACAATTGATGACCATAAGCATTAACTCGCCCGCCATTCATGGAAAAACTTTGATTGAAATCAGGAAATTGATAGATCGCAAATTTGTTGTTTCACGCCTTTATCAGGATGGAAATTATTCTATCCCGAAAGGAGATACCATTTTATACAATAATGATACGGTCTTGATAGTCGCAACCGAAGCAGATGCCGCAGCTGTAAAAGCATTGATGGGAGAAGAGTTTGAGTTTGACTGGAAAGAATCGGAAGAAAAAATGATTTCACGCCGGATAGTCATTACCCGTGAGGTCATCAATGGTAAAACCTTAGGCTCATTGAAGCTCAGGGCGTTGAATGTCAATTGCACCCGCATCATCCGTTCCGGTTTCGATTTGTTTGCAAGTGAAGATTTGGTGCTACAAGTGGGCGACCGTGTGGTTGTTGTAGGTTCACCCGAATCAATCAAAAGAATAGAAGAAGTGTTGGGAAATACCTTAAAACGATTAGATGAACCTCATTTAATCACTTTATTTGTCGGTATTTTCTTGGGTATTATTTTCGGCAGTATTCCTTTTTATATTCCCGGTATGCCCATGCCAGTCAAACTCGGCTTAGCCGGCGGTCCTTTGGTGGTCGCCATACTATTGGGGCGTTTTGGGTTTAAATTGAAGCTCATCACTTACACCACACAAAGCGCCAACTTATTGCTGCGTGAAATAGGTATCACGCTGTTCCTGGCAAGCGTAGGCATTGCTGCCGGCGATCAATTTGTGGAGACGGTAATCCACGGAGACGGCTTAATTTGGGTAGGTTGTGGTGTCTTGATTACCATGATACCCATTTTACTCGTGGGTATATTTGGTAGAAAAGTCATGAAAATGAATTACTTCTCATTGATGGGTCTCTTGTCGGGAAGCATGACCGATCCTCCGGCTTTGGCGTATGCCAACAGCATTGCCGGCAATGATGCTCCTGCTGTATCCTACTCCACGGTTTATCCGCTCACCATGTTTTTACGGGTTATCATGGCGCAGATACTGATATTGGCGTTTGTGTAAAA
>CAZOUH010000034.1:0-2547 GCA_964582935.1 uncultured Paludibacter sp. | reverse complement strand
TCATCGATTATCTGATTCAAGAAAACTACATAGACGAAAAACGGTTTGCTACAGCCTACGCAAAAGATAAATTCAGGTATAATAAATGGGGAAAGATAAAAATAAAGTACCAACTAAATCTGAAGCAAATCAACAGAGATGTCATTGAACAAGCCCTGACAGCCATCGACGAAGATGAATACAAGACGATGCTTGTCAATTTAGCTAAAGATAAAGTCAAGAAAATTACTTTCAGCAATGAGTATGAAAAAAAAGGAAAGCTAATCAGATTTTTATCCGGAAAAGGATTTGAAAATGAAGCAATTTATCAAGTATTGGAAAAATTAGATGTTTGATGAATTAATTTATACTGTTTTTTTTATGCTACAATCAATCTAAACTGTATCCAAAACCACGCAATGTGGTGTCTTTTTTCCTCCAGTCTTTTTCAACTTTGACAAACAATTCTAAGTAGATTTTCTTTTCAAAAAAAACTTCCAAATCTTTTCGAGCTTCTGTGCCGACTTTCTTAAGCGATTTTCCTCCATGACCGATGATGATGCCTTTCTGGGATTCGCGCTCCACATGAATAACAGCATGAATACGAATGATATTTTCTTCTTCTGAAAATTGCTCTACGACTACTTCAACGGCATAAGGAATTTCCTTGTCATAATACTTTAAAATTTTTTCTCTGACAATTTCTGTCACGAAGAACCTCGCCGGCTTGTCAGTCAATTGATCTTTATCGAAAAAGGGAGGTGACTCCGGCAGCAGAGCTTTGATGCGATCGAATACGGGGGTGACATTGAAATTTTCCAATGCAGAAATGGGGAATATCTCAGCTTTTGGAAGTAATTGGCTCCATTTATCCATAAGTAATTCTAACTTTTCTTGATCGATCAAATCGATTTTGTTGATGATTAAAATCAAGTGTGCAGGATTCAAATTGACTTTTTCGACAAAATCAGCATTTTTTTCGGCAGCATCATATACATCAGTTACATACAACAGCACATCGGCATCCGTGAGGGCAGAATTTGAAAACTTACGCATGGATTCCTGTAAGCGATAATTCGGTTTCAATACGCCGGGAGTATCCGAATAAACTATTTGAAAATCATCTCCGTTTACTATTCCCAAAATTCTATGTCTGGTGGTTTGTGCCTTTGAGGTGATAATGGATATTCTTTCACCGACCAATGCATTCATCAAGGTTGACTTTCCCACATTGGGATTACCTACTATATTAACAAATCCGGCTTTGTGCATCTTTATTCAAATTAAACACACAAAGGTATGGGAATTTATTTACAATTTACCATATACAATATACGATTTACGATTTACCGCATGCAATTTACGATTTGCTTTCAGAATTTTTCTTATATTTGTGCCCGAAAAGTTTCAGTCCATGCGTAAGAAGATATCCACCGATAAAATGCAGAAAATTTCACAGCCCCTGAAAATGACATTTATCATTGTTGGAGCCTGTATTGTATTGGCTTCAACCTATTTTACCAATAAATTGGGGAATGCACTGTCCTCGGAAGAGAAGAAGAAAATTGAAATTTGGGCTGAGGCAACGCGGCAATTGATTCTGTCGGATGACACAACAAATCCTGATTTTTTCCTTTCCATCATAGAAGGCAACACTACTATTCCGGTTATATTGGTTGATGAGAGCGATAATTTATTGTCGTCCAAAAATGTAAAAGAGCCGGCAAAAGATGTTACGGGCTTTTATCGGAAAGAAATCAATCGTCTCAAACAAAAAAAATCACCCATAGAAGTCAAGCTCGGCGATGCTTCCCAATTCATATATTATGATGATTCTTTATTATTGAAACAGCTTTATTATTTCCCTTATGTGCAGTTAGGAATCATATTTTTCTTCATGTTGATGGCATTTGTGGCATTTTCCAGCACAAAAAAAGCCGAACAAAACAGGGTATGGGTAGGACTTTCAAAGGAAACGGCACATCAGTTGGGTACCCCGATATCTTCCTTATTGGCATGGGTCGATTTGCTTAAAATGAAGTTTGAAGAAGAAAAAATGATTGCTGAAATGTCGAAAGACGTCAATCGTTTGCGCATCATCGCAGAAAGATTTTCGAAAATCGGCTCTGTTCCGGATCTGCAGTTGGTAAGTTTGAACGAAAACATTTTGAATGCCGTGCAGTATATTTCAACCAGGACATCGTCAAAAGTTAAAATTCAATGTCATTTTCCCGATAAAAATCATATTTTCATCAAATTGAATACTCCTCTTTTCGAATGGGTAATCGAAAATTTATGCAAGAATGCAATTGATGCCATGGACGGTAGTGGGAATATTTATATCAATATTACCAAGGCATCTAAGGAATGCATTATTGATGTACGGGATTCAGGCAAAGGCATCGAAAGGAAAAACTACAAAACAATTTTCACTCCCGGCTTCACAACCAAAAGTAGGGGTTGGGGTTTAGGACTCTCCTTGGCGAAAAGAATCATCGAAGAATACCATAACGGGAAAATTTATGTAAAAAGTTCCGAAATCAACAAAGGCACCACCATACGGATTGT
>CAZOUH010000033.1:0-11303 GCA_964582935.1 uncultured Paludibacter sp. | reverse complement strand
AACCCGCAACTCGAAACCCGCAACCCGCAACCCGCAACTCGGAACTCGTAACCCGCACCCCGCACCTCCATCAACCAGCTACAACCTAATACCAGGTTATTTTGTTCACGCCGTACTCACTTCTTTTATCGTATTTCAAGTCGGACAGCATACTGGCATTCACCCCAATGTGAAAATTGTAGGATTTATAAACGCCGAAAGGTACGATATTAGCCGACATATTCCAACAATGTAAATCCCTTCTGACAGAAATACTTGTGTATGTAAACTGTTTAGCTTTGAAATCATAAGAAGAATTACCACTTATCTGCCAATGGGGAGTCAACGAAATACTTCCATTTAAGCTGAAATTGTGGGTAAAATCCATCTCGTATTCCATCTTATCTTTATTGAAAACATTGGTGTTACCGAAACGAATCGAATAATTGACAGACAAACTCCAAGGGACAGATAGTTTTGTGTAACCATCCTCACTTTCTAATCCGGTTTTTTTAGATGTTTTTGTGTTTGCTTGTTGAGCATCCGCATTGTCTTCATCATCGGGTGTTTGATCGTTTTCCGTGTTAGCACTTTCTTGCTTCTTTCCTAAGTTGAACAATTTGTTGAAAGTTTCATTGTTGAAAGTGTAACTATACGAAGTGCTTGTGCCCTGAAACCTTGGGAATTTCCCGTGATTCCATCGCAGTTGATTGACCCTGACAGGATTTCCGGCACTGTTGAGTGCATACATATACGGATCAAAGCTGGTACTCAAGCTTAAAGAATAACTTTTAGACAGTTTCAAGCGGATGCTTGTAGAAAACATCGACCAGCGCATCGAATCAGCAGCTAAATTATAACTTCCGGAAGCGCTTAAATTATCTATGATACTGATTTTCTTGAAAGGTTCTTTCCCGGTGGTATCTTTGTCGTTGCGCAACTTCATTTCTACATTATTGCCTAAAGAAAAATTGATGTTGCCGGAAGTACCCCTGCCCGGCGTGCCATACAGCGAACCGGCAAATTTAGAATATACCACTTCATTATCACCTCTCGTGTAGGTATCATAATAGCCCCATCTCGCATCCCCGAAATCAGGCGTGTAGCCAAACCCGATGCTGGGGGTTAGGACATGTCGGATTCTATCGACTTTATCTCCAAAAAGAGAACGGATGGGTATGAAGAATCCATATAATTTGGTTGAAGCCGATACACCCATGTTAAAGTCAAAAACACGATAAAATCCATCGGTAGTGTCGTTTAATACACGATTTGCGTCCTCATCCCATGATTGCTCAATGGAACGGAGGTACCATCTTTCCGTATAATTAAAAGAAGGAGATATATTGATGTGTTTGAGCACATTGAAGCTCGCCGATATAGGAATAGAGTGTTTCATGCCGTTTCTCCAATCTCTTGTAAAAGAAGAAGTTAGTAGCTTGTTTTCCTTTGTTTCGATGCTATTGGCAAAAGCTCCGGAATAAGACATCGAAATTTTCTCATACCAACGTTCTTTGCCAACAGGATTTTTCCGTTTCAAAGGATAAAAACGACTGTAGGCAATATTCAGGTTTGGTAAACTCATGTTGATGGTCGAGTCCTTGGTACGCTGGCTCACATTGATACCTCCCGACAAACTCAAAGAAGTGAGGGCAGGAAAGCGTTTGGTAAAAGTGATACTGGAACTTTTGGTGTTTTCCGAATTTAATTCAGGACGATAATAAGCATTCACATTGCTCCTGTTGTAACCGCTGGTCGCAAAATTAACGCTGGAAGAAAAAGTAAAATTGGGATTTGCTTTTTGGTCTTGCGAATGCGACCATCTGACACTCATGTTATTGGCTTTATTGTAATCCGGTAAGCCTTTTTCGCCCGTTACGTCCTCGCGATAACTGACATTCAAACTACCCCTAAATTTATATTTTTTTACATAATTGGTGGTGCCCGACAAAGCCCAGGTGCCCTTTGTATAGATGTCGCCTTTCATTTCCAAATCCATATAATCACTGATGGCAAAATAATAACCTCCGTTTGTTAAGCCGAACCCCCGTGTCATTTCATCTGTATAACTTGGCATCAGCACGCCGGATGAATATTTATTGGTAAACGGAAAAAAGCCGAAAGGCAGGGCGATGGGCAAGGGTACATCTTCCACAACCAAATGAGCGGGTCCGGTTACAATGTATCCTCCCGGCTTGATTTTACCTTTTGAGATGCTTAAATAAAAGTGCGGATGCTCGTGATTGTCGCAGGTAGTATATTTCCCTCCTTTGATACTGAAGATGTTATCGGGCGATTTCTTGGTATTCTCGCTGATGATATAGCCTTCCCCTTCTTGCGTGACCACATGCCGGATGTATCCCTTTTTCGTCCTGAGATTGTACCGTAACTCTTTGGAATTGTAAGCATCTTCCCCCTCACTAAAGATAGGCTCGCCAATCATTTCGCCATCCTCGCCCTCAGTCCCGATGGCATAAATCAAACTGCTGTCAATTTTAACTTTTACAAAATCCGCTTTTAAGTTGATAGCTTGATAATTTATTTCCGTGTCTCCATGCAAAAAGGCAGTTCCATTGCCCATTAAAATAATTGAATCGTTCGCGCGGTATTTTATAATGTCTTCAATTTTATCTGATTTACCTGTAGGAGCTTTGGCTGTGTCTTTTTGCTGTGTTGATGTAGTTGGCGATTCCATGGCAGGCAAGCGTGCTGCATCATTCGATTGCATTCTTCTTTGAGCTTGTGCCGAAAAAAGAAACGCCATCATACAGAAAAGCACAATGTTCGTCCTGATAGAAGTAGAAATCAGTACTTTACAATTAATCATTCGACACAAACCGATATATGGATTCAGCTGCAAAATTAGTAAAATAATAGCGTGATTCGATTAAATAACGTTTTTTTATCATAAATTGGAAAATTTACTGCCATTTATACAGCTTAAACGGGATTAAATTGTAATTTTGCAGCATTCAATTGAAAATGTTTCATTTTAAGCATATGGGATTCAATCGTCCGATGAAGTATTTTGTTTGCTTGTTGCATATCTTTCTGCTGGTTTTTCCAATTTTAACGTATTCGCAAAACAAAGAATTTGTATTGGTTTTAGATGCCGGTCACGGTGGAAAAGACCCAGGCGCGGTGGGCAGGATATCTAAAGAAAAAGATATTACGCTTGCTGTTGCTAAGATGTTGGGCGAATTAGTTGAAAAAAACATGAAGGGTGTTAAAGTTGTTTATACGCGCAAGACTGATGTGTTTGTGCCTTTGGAACAGCGGGCTGTGATTGCCAATAACAACCATGCCGATTTGTTTATTTCGATTCATGTGAATGCTGCTAAAAATAAAACGGCATATGGTGCTGAAACTTACACTTTAGGATTGGCTAAAACGCAAGCTAACTTGGATGTGGCGATGACCGAAAATGCGGTGATGCTGTTGGAGGATGATTATCAAACAAAATATTTAGGATTTGATCCTAATTCCATAGATTCGTACATCATGTTTGAATTTATGATGGATGCCTATTTGGATAACAGCATTACCTTCGCTACGCATGTACAAAATCAATTTGTAGGATTTGCCAAAAGATCGGATAGAGGAGTGAAACAGGCAGGGTTCTGGGTGTTACATCGTTCGGCTTGTTCCAGTGTGTTGGTCGAATTGGGCTTTATTTCAAATTATAATGAAGAACTTTATTTGGCGAGCACAACCGGACAACGAGAGTTGGCACAGGCAATTTATTCGGCTTTTGTGAAGTATAAAAACAGCCACGATAAAAAATTGGGATATGTGAATAATGGTGCAGATCAGTCGGAAACAGCTGCTGCTTCTGTTAAGCAGGTTGTTGCAGAGCCGACATCCACGACTGTGCCACAAGAAACTGCTGTTGTTTCTGCCACTGTTGCTGAACAAAAGCCTGTGTTCAAATTGCAGATTACAGCCTCGACACATGAATTGAAACTAACAGATGCAAATTTCAAAGGACTCAAAGAACTGAGCTATTATGTGGAAGGCGGATACTATAAATATACAGTTGGTGCAGATGCACAATACGAAAGTATTGATAAGTTAAGGCTTGAATTGAAAAAAAGATTTCCGGATGCATTTATTATTGCTTTTATTGGAGACAAGAAAATTCCGGTCAATGAAGCTCGAAAGCTGGCAACAACTGAAAAATAAAATATAAGCGCATGAAAAAAATAAAATTGTCTAAAGAGATACGTGTCGGAATACTCGCTGTCATAGCGATATTCATTTTGTATTTCGGATTGAACTTTCTCAAAGGTGTTGATATCTTCAAGCCCGTACATTATTATTATACCGGTTTTTCAAAATTGGATGGATTAGTGCCTTCTTCACCGGTGTTTATTAAGGGATATAAAGTCGGACAAGTAGAAAGCATCAGTTATGATTTTTTACAGGAAAATTCATTTGTAGTGAAAATTTCTGTCGATAAACACATTCGTATTCCTGAAAATTCTATCATTGAACTCTTTGATGACGGATTGATGGGAGGAAAAGCCATTCAATTGTTATTTGCAGCACAGCATGATGCAGCGTCTTTTTATCTTTCCGGCGATACACTTCCTTCGCAGATTGAAGTCGGACTCCTCGATCAACTCTCAGCAGATTTATTACCAAAAATTCAGGATATAGCGTTGCAAGCAGATTCGCTGTTGTTATCGGTTCGCACACTCATTGACGGTGAAAGTGTGCAGAACAGCTTAAAATCGATTGAAAGAACAACTGCCGATTTAGCAGAAAGCTCCTCCGCACTCAAAACAATCGTACAGCATGATATCCGTCAGATGATACAAAACGTGAATACATTAACGGATGATTTTATGGCTGTCAGTGGAAATTTAAAACAAATAGATTTTGCAGCTACCATGGATCAGGTTGATGTGACCATCAAAGATCTGAATCAAATTACACGCAAAATCAATGAGCCGGAAGGAAGCTTGGGATTGCTTTTGAATGATAAAAATCTATATATGAATTTGGTGAATGTGTCGAACAGTGCAGATGAGTTGTTGATTGACTTGCGTCAGAGTCCGAAGAGATACGTTCATTTTTCACTATTTGGATCTAAAACGAAGTGAAGCTTTCAAAAACCAAGATGCGATTCTTAAAAATGCATCATAAGCTCGGAAATTAATTTGTAACCATTCTAAATAGTTTTAATTTTCATATTAATTTCCATTTACAGTTTTTGCCTTTATGAAAGCCTGATAAATCAGGACTTAAGCATTAAATCAAATGGTAAATCGTAAATAAAACATCAAATTGTTAATTTGCTTATAGTCAATTGTTTTTATTGTTATTTATAGATAAGTACTTGATTTCCAATTTTACTCATTAAACGACTGATACTTAGAGGAGTGCAAAAGGTAAAAAACCCCTAAATATTTTCCCGTTTTGTATATTGAAAAATCTTTCTGAAATTTGTATCCCTGCTTTTGGCACAGAAGAAGTCACATGCATCTAAATGTTGACGATTTTTATTTTTTAATGCTCATTTAAATTTTAATTTTTTCTATTGCGTATTTGTTATGATGTCTATTGTACCTGAAAAATTGTGGAACCGGTGTCTTGAAATTATTAAGGATAATATCAGTGAAACGTCTTACAATACGTGGTTTGCTCCCATCATTCCTTTGCAATACGAAAATCAGGTCTTTGTACTTCAAGTGCCCAGTCAGTTTTTTGTTGAATACATTGAAGAAAAGTATATCGATCTATTGCGCATGACCTTATATCGGATTGTTGGGAACGGAACCCGCTTGGAGTATAGGGTTTTAATAGATCAAGCATCAGGAACGGGCACGCGCATTCCCAGTGAAGGCGGGATGGCAAAGTCAAAACCGTCAAGCAATACCTCTAATTACATCAGCCCCTATCACAAACCCAAGCTTCCGGAAATAGATCCCCAGCTGAATCCATCCTATAATTTCAATAATTTAATAGAAGGGAAGAGCAATAAATTGGCGCGAACCGCAGGAATCAGCATTGCCAATGAACCGGGAAAGACTGTTTTCAATCCTTTGTTTGTGTATGGACAGTCGGGTGTTGGTAAAACGCACCTGGCAAATGCAATCGGGGTCATGACCAAACAGCTTTATCCCGAAAAGCGTGTGCTGTACGTACCTTCGAATACTTTCCAAATACAATATACAGATGCGGTAAGAAGTAATTCAGTCAATGACTTTCTGAATTTTTATCAGACCATTGATGTGTTGATTGTAGATGACATTCAGGAACTTGCCGGAAAAACGGCTACTCAGAATACATTTTTTCACTTGTTCAACCACTTGCATCAAACGGGAAAACAACTTGTATTAACCTCCGATCGCTCGCCTTTGGTCTTGGTCGGATTGGAGCAAAGATTACTTACGCGCTTTAAGTGGGGGCTGTCAGCTGAAATTGAAAAGCCGGATTTTGAACTCAGAAAAGCGATACTCGAAAATAAGATTTACCGCGACGGACTTGAAATTTCCGAAGAAGTAATAGATTATATCGCTCGTTATGTGACAGATAATGTTAGGGATTTAGAGGGGACTTTGGTTTCTCTACTGGCTCATTCAACATTGGCAAATCAACCCATCGATTTGGAGCTGACTGAAAAGGTGGTGAGCCGGATTGTCAACATCACTCCTAAAGTCAATACCGTGGAAAGAATCCGCGATACTGTATGCGAGTATTTTTCTTTAACCGTAGATGCCATATCCACAAAAAGTAGAAAGCGGGAAGTGGTACAAGCACGACAAATCGCCATGTATCTCTCTAAACAAATGACTAAAAATTCCTTAGCTTCTATCGGAAATTTGATTGGACAAAGAGACCATGCAACGGTCTTGCATGCCTGTAAAATTGTAGGTGATTTGATGGAATTTGATAAAAATTTTAGAGCGAATGTCAAAGAAATTGAAGAAAGATTGAAAGGATAGTTCGTCTTGTCGATCGTAAGTATTAAAATGGTTGAGGTTGTCGTGAAAACAGACAGCCTCAATTTTTTTAGACATTTTATTCCGATTTATGATGAGTTTATTGCAATAAATGACTATTTTTACGTCAAAATTAAATTCATAATTCTATGGTTTTTAAATTTACTATTTTATCTGATGAAGCAGATCATTTTGTTCGCGTAATTTCTATCGACTCTGAAGCAACTTTCTTGGAGTTACATCACGCCATTCTCGACTCAATGAAATATCAAAAAGATTTACTGACCACTTTCTTTTTGTGTGCCGATGATTGGGAAAAAGAACAAGAAGTTACTTTAATAGAAATGGATACCGGGTCTGAATATGACAATCTCGTCATGGAAGATACCAAATTAGAGGATTTGATTTCTGATGAAAAACAGAAATTGATTTATGTGTTTGATTTGCTGACTGAAAGGGCGTTTTATATGGAACTTTCAGAAATAGTCCCGGGTATCAGCATGGACAAACCGGAATGTATTTTATCGAAAGGAGAAGCACCGGCTCAAACCATTTCAGACGAAGAACTAATTGCCGGCGTGAATGTTAATATTGACGAAAACTTCTATGGTGATGAGGATTTTGATTTAAGTGAGTTGGATGATGAAGGCTTTGACAATGTGAGTTTCGATGATAGCAGTATGTTTGATGAGTAATAATTTCTAATTCCTATTTCTAAAAATAACATTCCATATCCTGCTTTAATTGTTTTATTAGGTCCGACCGGCGTAGGTAAAACAAGTATCAGTATGAACTTAGCACAGCATTTTGATGCTCCTGTTGTTTCATCTGATTCGCGACAATTGTATAAGGAACTCAAAATTGGAACGGCTGCTCCTACCCAAAATGAATTGTCACAAGTACCACATTATTTTATTGGAACGCACTCTATTTTTGATGTTTACAGTGCCGGACAATATGAACAGGATGCTATTGCTTTGCTTGACAAACTTTTCGTGGAACATCCGGTGGTACTGCTCGTTGGAGGTTCTATGATGTATATAGATGCGGTCTGTAAAGGATTCGACGATATTCCTTCCGTTGATATACAAACTCGAAAAAAATGGCAACAAATCTATGCTGAAAAAGGATTGGCTTATATTCAGCAAGAGCTTATACGTTTAGACCCTGAATATGCAAAAATAGTGGATATGCAAAATCACAAACGTATTCTTCATGCGTTGGAAATTTGCAATATCACAGGTCAAACATACACTGAACTTAGAGTCGGTAAGCAGAAAGATAGAAACTTCAATATCATCAAAATAGGATTGAATCGACCCCGCCCGGAGTTATACGAACGCATCAATCAACGGGTGGATATGATGATGCAAGACGGTCTGTTGGAAGAAGCTAAGTTGTATTATCCCTACAAACACCTAAACACCTTAAATACAGTAGGCTATAAGGAGTTGTACGAATATATGGATGGAAAATGCAGTTTAGAAGAAGCCGTGCAAAAGGTAAAACAAGATTCACGCAGGTACGCAAAACGTCAATTAACATGGTTTAATCGCGATGAAGACATCCGATGGTTTCATCCGGAAAATGAGGAGGAGATTATTAATTTTGTACATTTGCAACTCAATCTTTTAGATGAATCGCGTTCATCTTCCTGAAAAAGAAGTGAGCCAATACTAAAATCGACAACTTATTCTTCATACAATGTCTGCAAAACTAACCATATTGGGTGCAGGATCAGCCCTGCCCACCCGTCTTAATTTTCCCAGTGCCCAAATTTTCGAATTACGTGACAAGCAATACATGATAGATTGCGGAGAAGGTGCTCAAATACGCATGCGACAAATGGGCTTGAAAAATACCAGGCTGAATCATATTTTCATCTCTCATCTGCATGGAGATCATTGCTTTGGCTTGATGGGACTGATTTCTTCTTTTGCATTGCTCAATCGTACAGCTGACCTACACATACATGGTCCGATTGGTATTACGAAACTTTTCGAGCAACAAATGAAATTTTTTTGTGACGGTATTCCCTTCGCAGTTATTTTTCAGGAATTCGATACCACGCAACATCGGTTGATTTATGCTGATCGTTCTGTGGAAGTGTATGCTATTCCTTTGAAACACCGGGTTCCATGCAGCGGCTTTTTGTTTAAAGAGAAGCCTAAGGACAGACATATTATTCGTGACATGATTGATTTTTATCAGATTCCCATCTCACAATTGAATTTGATTAAGCAGGGAGCAGATTTTATTGCGGAAGATGGACAAACCATCCCCAATCATTTGCTTACCACTGATCCGGACAAAACCATCAGCTATGCATACTGCTCAGACACAGCCTATTCTGAAGAAATTATACCTATAATATCCAAAGTGGATTTACTGTATCATGAAGCCACATTTGCCCGTTCGGAGGCTTTGAGAGCCAAAAAGACCATGCATTCAACAGCAGAACAAGCAGCGACCATTGCCCGATCGGCTGAAGTGAAACGATTGATAATCGGGCATTTGTCTGCGCGTTATAGAAATCAGGATGTCGTATTAAAAGAAGCCCAAGCTGTATTCGAGCATACGATGTTAGCAGCAGACATGCAAGTGATTGAGTTCTGAATAAGATTATTCTTTTTCCAACTCCACGATCGCTCTTTTGACAGTCGGATCATTTTGAAACAAAATAGGATAAAAACCGGCATCGCTGAGCATGTTTCGCGCTATATAGGCTGTTAGATATCTTGTGATGAAATCTCCCGATTTTTTAATTTCCGATGGTTTCGGTTTAACTTCCTTCTTTTCGGCATACACAACAAAATCTTGTAACAAATTTTGAGAGCTTAAGTATTTTTCCATTGAACGCCAATCTTTATGGGAAATCAAGGCTTGTCTGTTTTTATCGGTATAATTGAAAGCAAACTGATACAGATGGTTGTAGTTGATAACCTGATTCAAATACGGTGTATATTCGGTCGTATCCCGTGGAATGAAAATATCCGGCATGATGCCGCCACCTCCATAAACCGTTCGCCCCTTTAGCGTCTTAAATGCTATGGTATCTGTCTGTTGTATGCTGTCTTGCGTGTAAAACTCGCCATGCAAAAAACGATTGTAGATGTCCATATTGTAATTTTCATCATCTCCGGTTTGATAGGGTTTTTGAATACTTCTGCCGGAGGGCGTGTAGTATTTTGCCACCGTCAATCGGATGGCTGATCCATCGGATAACTCTTTTTGTTGTTGCACCAACCCTTTCCCAAACGACCTCCTGCCGATGATGGTACCTCGGTCATTATCTTGGATGGCACCGGCAAAAATTTCGCTTGCAGAAGCCGAAAATTCATCAATTAAAACAACCACCGGATTATTGATGCAGCTGCCTGTGCCATTAGATGCAGCATCGTAGCGCGGGTATGATCTTCCTTCAGTATAGACAATCAGCTGATTAGCAGGAAGAAATTCATTGACCATGGCGATCGCGCGATCAAGGTAGCCGCCACTGTTTTCCCTCAAATCAATGATGAATTTCAAGGCGCCTTCTTTTTTCAATTTAGCGATGGCAACCAAAAATTCAGAATAAGTGGTCTCACCGAATTTATTCACTTTGATGAGTCCGATTTCCGGTGTAATCATATAACTGATATCGATGGAGCTGACGGGTATTTGTCCGCGAGTCACAGTATATTCCAACATTTCCAATGTGCCATAACGTTTGATACCCAATTTAACTTTGGTGTCGATGGGACCTCGTAGTTGGCGCATCACCTTTTCGTTGTTGATGCCTTTCCCTACAAAAGCCGAATCATCCACCATGATGATTCTATCGCCTGCCAATAAACCAACCTTTTCAGAAGGACCGCCACTGATTACAGATACAATGGTGATGGTGTCGTTTTGAATATTAAACTGAACACCGATTCCCGAAAAACTACCCTCCAATTCATTGTTAACTGTCTCAAGCTCCTCTGCCGGAATATAAACCGAATGAGGGTCTAATTTCGCAATGAGATCAACCGCTACTTCTTCCGTCATATTGTTGATGTCCACAGTATCAACGTAGTAACTATCAATAAGGCGTAACATCTCAGAAATTTTATTATCTGTTTTAAGTATGTTTTTGAAGATACTGCCAAAATTGTCATTAAACTTCCGTTTTTCCTTAGAAGCAAGCAGATTACCTAATATCAAACCGCTTATCAAAGCCAATAAGACAATGGCTACTAAGGAATAATTTTTTCTTCTCATTCTTTTCTTTTTTTGATTAATGTGATTGTTCGAGCAGTAGCAACTCAACTGCTATGCCGGCTCTTTCAAGCAGTTTAACGCCATCCATGATTCTGTATTCTTCCCCATAAACTACCCGTTTGATACCCGATTGGA
>CAZOUH010000032.1:5191-11358 GCA_964582935.1 uncultured Paludibacter sp. | reverse complement strand
GAATTAGCTGAGGCTGTTCCTGCCTTAAAGGAGAAACTTGCAGCCATTCCCAAGCGCACTGAAGAAATAATCGAAGCCGCAGAAATCATCATCAAGTACGCCGGTTATATTGAAAGGGAAAAACTGATTGCCGACAAATTACAAAGATTGGACAATATCCCTTTGAAGGGGCGCATTGATTATAATACGGTTCAATCCATTTCTACAGAAGCCCGCCAAAAGTTGCTCAAAATTGATCCGGAGACTATTGGTCATGCCGGTCGTATTCCGGGCATCTCCCCCAACGACATCAATGTGCTACTTGTTTTATTAGGCAGATAGGCATATTGTTTCACGTGGAACAAATCTAAAGTATTGAAGATGTATCCTCAAACAGATAAATTGAAAACGGTGATAGCTACACTTCCGGATAAGCCGGGAGTATATCAATTTATCAATAATAAGGAGGAAATCATATATATTGGAAAAGCAAAAAGCCTGAAGAAAAGAGTATCATCCTATTTTACCAATAAAAGTCATAGCGGAAAAACTAATGTATTGGTGAAGAATATTGCAGACCTTAAATACATCATAGTCGATAGCGAAGGAGATGCTCTTTTATTAGAGAACAACCTGATTAAAGAACATCAGCCAAGGTATAATGTGATGCTGAAGGATGATAAATCCTACCCAAGCATTTGCATTTCAAACGAAGCATTTCCAAGAATATTCAAAACCAGAAAATTGATCAATGATGGCTCAAAATATTTCGGACCATATACATCTGTTTGGGCTGTAAATGCACTGTTAGAGCTGATTCATGAATTATATCCCATAAGGACTTGTAAATTGAATTTAAGCAAAGCAAATATAGATTTGAAAAGATATTCGGTATGCTTGCAATATCATATTCATAAATGTAATGCACCTTGTACAGGATTAGAAACTGAAGAGGAATACCAGAGATATATTGATGCAGCAGAAAAAATCATTAAAGGTGAAGTTAATGAACTAAGCAAAGTATTTTTAGATGAAATCAAAGAGTTATCTAAAGCAATGCGCTTTGAAGAAGCCAATGTGTTAAAGCAAAAATATGAGCTTTTAGAAAATTATAAGGCAAAATCAATTATTAGTAATACAGTTTTAGAAGAAACAGAGGTGTTTGGCTATGATGAAGATGAAAGTTCAAGTTACATCAATATGCTACGTATCTCCAAAGGAAGCATTATTTTGGGTTATACTATTGAGTACAGAAAAAGGACCGATGAAACCAAAGAAGACTTATTAGCGAGTGCTATAGTTGAATTACGACAAAAATTTCCAAGTCAAGCAAAGGAAATCATCCTTCCTTTCGAAATTGAGTTTCCCATTGAAAATATACACATCACAATTCCCCAAAGGGGAGATAAAAAGAAATTATTGGATTTATCTACGCAGAACGTAAAACAGTATAAGTTCGACAGACTCAAGCAAAGGGAAAAACTAAATCCGGAACAACGCAGCGCAGCTATACTGAAAAATCTTCAAGATAAATTGAAATTGGAGAAGCTACCAATGACCATTGACTGTTTTGATAATTCGAATATATCAGGCAGTGATGCTGTTGGTGCTTGTGTTGTCTTCAAAAAAGGGAAGCCCTCTAAAAAAGATTATAGGAAATATAATATTAAAACGGTAGTTGGTCCGGACGATTATGAAAGCATGCGAGAAGTGGTGAGAAGAAGATATGCCCGCTTTATCAAAGAGCATACTCCCCTACCCGACCTAATCTTAACAGATGGAGGTGTGGGACAAATGGAAGCAGTAAGACAAGTTCTTGAAAATGAGCTGAATGTAATGATTCCTATAGCAGGTTTAGTCAAGAATAAGAAGCATATGACGCATGAAATATTGTATGGATTTCCTGCAAAATCAATAGGAATTAGTCCTAATGACTTATTATTCAAGTTCTTAGCTAATATTCAAAATGAAGTTCACAGATTTGCCATTAGTTTTCATAGGGATAAAAGAAGCAAAGGGCAAAAAACATCTGAGTTAGATAATATACCAGGAATTGGCGAAAAATCGAAAATTGAGTTGATGAAGCACTTTAAGAGCATTAAAAGACTCCGGCTTGCTGATTTGGAAGAAATAGAAAAAATACTCGGAAAAAGCAGAGCATCAAAGCTTTATACCTATTTTCATCAAGACCTGAAGTCTTCAGAATCGAATATTTGAAAGGACTTGATAGATTGTACGCAAATAACTCACACTTAAGAGCTGATTTTTAAAGAATATTTACATCAAAATAGAAAATAAGTGAAATTAAATAATAATACAATTCATATAGATAATTTAGATAAGATTAAAATCGCAGCAAAAGAATTTATTGATCTTATAAAAGACAAAAAAGTTTTTGCATTTCATGGAGCAATGGGTGCAGGCAAAACAACATTCATAAAAGCCATATGCGAAAGTATGGGCGTAGAGGATATGATCAACTCCCCCACCTTCTCTATCGTGAATGAATATTTAGGAGCTAAAGATGAAATAATTTATCATATGGATTGTTATCGCATCGAGCAAGAAAGTGAGGCAATGAATATTGGAATTTCAGATTATCTCTATTCAGGAAATTACTGCTTCATCGAATGGTCCCAAAATATTAAAGGTCTGCTGCCGGAAGATGTAGTGAATGTGGAAATTAAAGAAATTGAGAACAATAAAAGAGTTGTTGAGCTAGTGCAGCCTACGCAGTAAATTCATTCATTTGCACGCCCCAACTCCCCTCCTTCGGAGGGGTCAGGGGGAGACTACCCCATCCATAATCTCAAACAATTCCGCCAAGCTATCCGCTCGCAACATGGCGATCCGTGTTTCTTTGAAATTAGGAATACCTTTAAAAGTTGGTGTTGCAGCTAAATGTCTTCTGGCATGAATAACACCTTTCAACCTTTGATGATAAAGAGATTCAATGGGCGTATCACCATCTATGTCCAACCATTTTACGGAAGCAAGAATATGTTCTTTTAAAACCTCTTTTTGCTGATTGAAATCAAGCATTTGCTTAATCTCACCGGTTTCAAAATAATGTTTGATTTCAGCAAATAACCAAGGACGACCAATAGTTCCACGACCAATCATCACAGCATCAACACCATATTTATTGAAACATTCCAATGCACGTTCAGGACTCGCTACATCACCATTTCCAATGATGGGAATATGCATGCGCTGATTATTCTTTACTTCAGCTATCAACTCCCAATCAGCCTCTCCTTTATACATTTGCGCGCGCGTTCTGCCATGTATGGTCAAAGCAGCAATACCGCAATCTTGAAGCTGCTCAGCCAAATCAACAATGATTTTACTATCCTCATCCCAGCCCAAGCGCGTTTTGACAGTTACAGGCAATTTAACGGCTTTAACTACTCGAGATGTAATGTGTAACATACGGGGAATATCGCGTAACAAACCGGCTCCTGCACCCTTTCCTGCCACCTTTTTAACCGGACAACCAAAATTAATATCAATCAACTCGGGATTTGCTTCTTCGGCTATCTTCGCAGCCTCTACCATAGAATTCGGATCATGACCATAAATCTGAATGCCTATGGGTCTTTCTTCAGGGTAAATAGTCAGCTTTTGCGTGGTACGATTAACACTGCGAATGAGGGCTTCGGATGAAACAAACTCTGTATATAGCATATCAGCTCCATAACGTTTACAAAGGAGTCGAAAAGCCGGATCGGTCACATCCTCCATAGGAGCTAAAAACAAAGGTTTATCGGGAAATTGTATATGGGCAATATTCATTGTAGAAAATTTGAATTGCAAAATTAATAATATAATCGGTAAGACAGCGTATTTACTCGTATGAAACCAATATTCAAAACCACTGAATCCAACATTTGAAAGCCTTGTGGCATTAATTAAAAAATATCATGTAGATTTGTAAAATATTTATGATAAGATACCTTATTTACATATTATTCCTGGCTTTTGTAACAGAACAAATTGCAGCACAAACTGTTCGCTACTCCCCTGCCTGGTTTGGTCCAAATGCCAATCCGGTCCCTGAATTTACAGATGCGACCATTGTGGATAAAACTACAGTGGAATTAATGGGTGATTATTATTTCGGCTATGGCGATGAAACCAAAAACGGCTATATCAAAATTGATATTCCTTTGTTGCCTAAAAGAGTTTCCTTTAAGGTTTGGAGCAGTTTGTTGGAGCATTATCAGGTAACAGATGCACTAAGTAGCAAACGAGAAATGAATGGTAATACCAAAGGTAAAGCAAATGGTGATTTTTATTTACAAACCAAAATTTCCTTGTTGAAAGAAGGCAAAATCAAACCTGCTGCTATCCTTAATTCAACCTTAAAAACGGCTTCCGGAACAAATTTCCAAGAAAGACGTTATTTTGATACACCAGGTTATTATTTCGATATGGAAATAGGGAAGTCTGTTTTCTTTCAAAATAAGATACTCAATGAAATCAGATTGGTGGGCAATATAGGCTTTCTGTGTTGGGAAACTACCGGAAGTCGCCAGAATGATGCACCCATGTATGGCGCCAAACTGATAGTAGGAAATGAAAATTGGAGGTGGGAAAACACCTTGGCAGGTTATAGCGGATGGATGCATACCCACCCTGCTTATGGAAGCAATTATGGAGATAATCCACTTATTTTTCAAACTAAAATAAATTATAAATATCGAAATCTTAATGTATTTACTCAGTATCAATATGGCATACGCGATTTTCCATATCATCAAATACGCATAGGTACTGCCTTACAAATCAATAAATTAACGCCTCATTATAAATGAATAAGCTCAAAAGAGAAGATATAGAAATCATGGCTCCCGTTGGGTCATGGGAAAGTTTTGCAGCTGCCGTTCAAGCCGGTGCCGACTCTGTATATTTTGGCATTGAAAAGCTGAATATGCGAAGTAAATCCAGCAATAATTTTACAACTGATGATTTACGAAAAATCGTTGCTACTTGCAATGCAAACAATATCAAATCTTACCTGACTGTCAATACAATTTTGTATGATGAAGATATTTCCTTGATGCGGGAAATAATTGATACAGCTAAAGAAGTTGAGGTTTCTGCAATTATTGCTGCGGATGTGGCTGCCTTGATGTATGCCAATTCCATAGGTGTTGAAGTACATTTATCTACGCAATTGAATATCTCCAATGTAGAATCTTTGAAGTTTTATGCGCAGTTTGCAGATGTGGTTGTATTGGCGCGCGAACTCAATATGGAACAGGTCAAAGAGATTTACCAAGCCATTATCGACCAAGATATCAGAGGAAAAAATGGGGAATTGATTCGCATTGAAATGTTTTGTCATGGTGCTTTGTGCATGGCAGTTTCCGGTAAATGTTATTTAAGTTTACATGAGAAAAATTTATCAGCCAA
Source organism: uncultured Paludibacter sp. (assembly GCA_964582935.1). Lineage (GTDB taxonomy): Bacteria > Bacteroidota > Bacteroidia > Bacteroidales > Paludibacteraceae > Paludibacter. The sequence goes on along the minus strand of CAZOUH010000032.1, from coordinate 5,961 downwards.
CAGAGGAGCCTGCAATCAAATTTGCCGCAGAGGCTATATCGTAAAAGATAAAGATTCGGAAATAGAATTGGAAATAGATAATGAATACATCATGTCGCCCAAAGATTTGAAAACCATTGATTTCATGAATGTCATGTTGGATTCAGGAGTCAGGGTTTTCAAAATTGAAGGCAGGGCACGCGCTCCTGAATATGTAAAAACTGTTGTTGCTTGTTATAAAGAAGCCGTTGAAGCTTATTTGCAAGATGATTTTACGCAGGGAAGAATTGACGATTGGAACAAAAGATTAAGCAAAGTATTCAATCGTGGCTTTTGGAATGGTTATTATCTCGGACAAAGATTGGGCGAATGGAGTGCCAATTATGGTTCAGAAGCGACCCATAAAAAAATGTATATAGGTAAAGTAAGCAACTATTTCACCAACATAGGCGTAGCTGAAATTTATGTAGAAGCTCAATATATTTCCAAAGGCGATGATATGCTCATCATCGGTGAGACAACAGGTGCTTACGAAGATGTGATTGAAGAAATTCGTGTCGATCTTCAAGTCGTTGATAGAGCCACCAAAGGAGAATATTTTTCTGTTAAAACCAAAGAATTAGTGAGGAGAAATGATAAAGTCTATAAGTTGATTGAAAAGTAAATCAAGACATCTCCAACATTTTTACGATTGGCTTCACAGCTCTTTCTCTCAAGTCTTCATCAATTAAAATTTCCGGGCTTTCATTTTTTAAACATAAATACAATTTCTCCAAGGTATTTAGTTTCAT
>CAZOUH010000032.1:0-5091 GCA_964582935.1 uncultured Paludibacter sp. | reverse complement strand
CCGGGCTTTCATTTTTTAAACATAAATACAATTTCTCCAAGGTATTTAGTTTCATAAAATTACAATCATTGCAAGCGCAAGTACTATCGTTTGGTGGTACCGGAATAAACATTTTATCCGGATTATGTTTACGCATTTGATGTAGAATACCGGCTTCTGTGGCTACCAAAAATTTCTTATAGTCGGAATTGATGGTGAAATTCAATAAAGCTTGGGTAGAACCTACAAAATCAGCTAAAATCAGCAAAGGTTGGGTACATTCAGGATGGGCAATGGTAGCTGCATCCGGATATTCTCTTTTTAAATCAATCAATTTTTCTACAGAGAATTTCTCATGCACATGACAAGCACCATCCCACAGCAACATATTTCTACCTGTAATGCTGTTGATGTAGTTACCTAAATTCTTATCCGGACCGAAAATTATTTTCTCATCCAAAGGTAATTGATCAATAATCTTTTTTGAATTGGTTGAAGTAACCACTATATCGGTCAAAGCTTTCACATCTGCCGTTGTATTCACATAACTGATTACTGTATGGTCGGGATGGGCTTTGATAAAAGCTTCAAACTTATCGGCAGGACAACTATCTGCCAAAGAGCAACCTGCTTCCATGTCAGGTATCAATACCTTTTTATGTGGTGAAAGAATCTTAGCAGTTTCACCCATAAAATGCACGCCACACAAAACGATGATATCAGCATCGGTTTCGGTAGCCCATTGTGCCAACGCTAAACTATCCCCTATCCTATCGGCAATATTTTGTATATCAGCTTCTTGATAAAAATGAGCCATGATGATGGCATTTTTTTCTTTCCGGAGACGATTAATTTCGCTGATAATTTCTGATTTATCCATTTTTCAACAATAATTAATATTAATATTTTAGATTAAAAACTCTAAATGATAATAATAATGGCTTGTTAGTTTGGTTGATATTTTCTTTCTAAATTTTTGTTTTTGTCGTTATTAAATTTTGAATCGATGATATCAACAATAATTTTATTTAAAAATCTTTGATTATGAATGAAGTGCGAATCATATCAACAATCTGTTTAAAGCGACAAAGTTAATAAGTTTTTATAAACTCCATAGTTGAAAAAACGATATTTCCCTTAATAATTCGTTAAAAGAAAAGCTTGTTTTATTTTTGTCATATAAATTATTTGATTAAGCAGGAGTCTATCCGATAAAAACAAATAAAGTTTTTTATATTTACACACAAATTATCAAGAAGTTTTCAAGAGTCTATAAACATCATTCACCCTCGTCATTTATTAAACATTTATTCCTTAGTAATTGTTTGATAAGTAACTTAATACAACATTATTTAATACTTACCCATGAAAATTTTAGTTACCGGAGCCAATGGTTTATTGGGGCATCATGTTGTGATGCAACTTTTAGACAGGGGACATCAAGTAAAAATTATTGTCAGATCAACTGATAAGATACATTTTGATTTGAATAGGGTAGTGTATATCAAAGGAAATTTTGACGACAGAAAAACTTTATATGCTGCCATGCAATCTTGCGATGCTGTTATCCATATTGCTGCTGTAACCGATACGCATTTAATCAACTACCAAAAATACCAAAAAATCAATGTAGCTGCAACTCAGCAATTATTGGAAATTGCTGAAGAATTGTTGATTAAAAAAGTAGTTTTTGTCAGTTCTGCCAATACCATTGGTTTTGGTAGTGTTGATAATATAGCGGATGAAAATTTACCTTTTGCGTATCCTTTTACGAAATCACTGTATGCAAAAAGTAAATTTGAAGCTGAAAAATTAGTAATTGCTTTTGCTAATGCTTCAAGTGATCGTCATGCCATCATCATCAATCCTACCTTTATGATCGGAACTTATGACACCAAACCCAGTTCGGGGCAAATGGTAAAAATGGGTTATAAAAAGCGCTTTTTATTGATTCCTTCCGGCGGGAAAAACTTTGTGGCTGTTGAAGATGTTGCGGTGGCTTGTTGCAATGCCTTGGCCATGGGAAAATCCGGTGAAAGATATCTGGCAAGTCATATCAATTTGAGTTTCAAAACCTATTTCGAAATACAAAGTAGGGTAGGGAACTATCAACAAAACATCCTGATATTGCCTGATTCTATTATGAAATCAGTAGGTTTTTTGGGAGATTTTCTTCAATTCTTTAAAATCAAAGTATCTTTTTGCAGTCGGAATATCAATCAATTATTGATACAGGAATACTATACAAATGCCAAAGCAAAAGAAGCATTGCAAATGCCGGAAACTCCCATTGAAAAAGCAATTGAGTCGGCTTTGAAGTGGTTTTATCCATAATGCTATAATAAAACATCTATTACTATCTATTGTTATAGCTCCAAAGTATAATTTGACAGGATGAAACAAATTAGAAATAATTCATCAATAATTTCATACGACAAAATAAAATTTAAACCTATGAAATTTACAATATTTTTTAGCATTTTCCTTTTGGTTTCGCTACATGTAAAATCACAATTTTCTTCTACTATAGCAGTTGAAAGTGGCGAAAATTATGCTTCTTCGGGATATTATGGAAATATCAACGGAGGGGTTTCTTATCAATTTCAAGATTGGCAAATAGCTACTGCTGCCGGAATTACCCTATCTCGGGCTAAGGAGAATGTATTAAATGCACTAAAATTTGACGTTTTGCGTGATTTTACCATCAAAGAAATTCCCTTTAAAGCTGAAGTATTTTATCAATGGCGACCCTATTCCGGACGTTTGCATGAACATGATGCCGGCTTATTGCTGCATTATAATCCCAAACGATTTGAATTACAATTAGGTGCTAACACGAGGATTTATAAAATACCAAATTCTTATGCATCAGTCAATCATTACACTGAACAAACAGTTTGGGAAATTTTTAATTTGATGTATAAGGCATCTTATAACCAAGCTTTATCCGAGCAATTTAATTTGAAGTTTACGGCGACCAATTTTGATGTTTTTAATATACAGCAGGAAACCAACCCTATGCTGATAATGAGTTTGGGGTATGCGCTGTTGAAACATGCAAAATTGGCATTGGATATAGGATATTGGCAAGCCGGATTATTTAATATGCGCGTAAATTATTTCGGGTATTTTACCCGATTGGGATTTCAATATGATTTTTGAACGATGATTTTGATGATTTAAAAACTGATTGTATGAGACATTTATTTTATTTGATGTATATATTGTTGCTTCCATCATGTATCGGTGAACTTGATTTTACCGGTTTTGTGCGTTCCACCGATCGCATAGAAGATCGTTTTAAAATTTCTATGGTATGGAATGCATCTAATCCGTATCAAACCATTACTGTTGCTGGTGAATCTTATCAATTATTGGTCGCTGGTGATGTGCATGTAGGTACGACTGCTAATCTCCATAAATTTGTTGACAAAGGTTCTCAAACTGATATCAGTGCGATGGTTTTTATAGGCGATAATGCGACAGGGAAAGAAGAAGATTACGAGCGATTTAATCAAACTGTGGAAAATAATGCTGCCAATCCTTTTTTTGTCATGACCGGAAATCATGAGTTATATTTTGATGGATGGAAGCATTTCCAACGTTTATTTGGTAGTTCTGTATTTTACTTCTCCATAGAAACACCGACTCTTAAAGATTTATATATCTGTTTAGATTCTGGCAGTGGAACCATAGGGAAAAGTCAGTTGCAATGGTTGAAAAATTTATTGCAAGAAAAACGCGCCGCCTATGATCAATGCATCATTTTTTCCCATGTGAATATTTTTCGTGATCACCATACCGGATCCACTAATCCTCCTCAACAAGAAGTCTTGGTCTTGGTTGATTTGTTCGAGAAATATCATGTCAATATGGTTCTGATGGGACACGATCATACCCGTGCTAAGGATGTTTTGGGAAATACCACCTACCTGACTTTAGATGCTTTGCGAGATGGTTTGAAACACGCGAGTTATTTGCAGCTCTACAAAACTGCCGAAGGTACAATGGATTATGAGTTTGTGAAACTACAATAAAAATAGCTATTTTTGCGCTGCGACTGAAGCATTGAAATAACTAATTTATACATTGTACTGATGAGCATGAAAACCATGCTGCCGCCTGAATGGGCAACCCAAGATTTTATTCAGCTGACTTTTCCCCATGAGGGAACAGATTGGGCGTATATGCTCGATGAAGTGAATGCTTGCTTTGTTGAGATTGCACAGGCTATTTTGCGCTTTCAAAATGTATTGATTGTCTGCCAAGATAAACAGCACACACAGCAATTACTGAGGGGTGTAAAAGGTAAAGAAATCTGTTTTGTTGAATTGCCCACCAACGATACTTGGGCACGTGACCATGGCGGTATTACTGTGTTTGAAGACAACCAAAAGGTCATTTGTGATTTTGCATTCAATGGTTGGGGTAAAAAATTTGAAGCTGATTTAGACAATCAAATTACAGCTGCTCTTTATAAAAAAGGAGCTTTTGGTGAAGATGCGGTATATCGCAATCATTTGGATTTTGTCCTTGAAGGTGGAAGTATTGAGTCGGATGGTGAAGGTACGCTCTTGACTACTTCTAAATGTTTGCTGTCCGATAACCGCAATGATTTATCCAAACAGGAAATAGAAGCCAAGCTCAAAAATTTCTTCGGTTTGAAACGGGTGCTTTGGCTGCATCATGGTTATTTGGAGGGTGATGATACTGACAGTCATATTGATACTTTAGCGCGTTTCTGTACTGCCGATACCATTGCCTATGTACAATGTGACGACCGCTCAGATACGCATTTCAAAGAATTGCAACTGATGGAGCAAGAGTTGAAAGCTTTTCGGACTTTGGACGGAAAACCTTACAATTTAATAGCTTTACCCATGGCAGATCCTGTCTATCACGAAGGTGAAAGATTACCGGCTACCTATGCCAATTTTTTAATTATCAATGGAGCAGTCTTAGTGCCTACTTATGATTCACCAAAAGATAAAACGGCAATGAACTTATTGCAAGCAGCTTTTCCGGATAGAGCAATCATCGGCATCAATTGTTTGCCTCTCATTAAACAACATGGATCGCTGCATTGCGTGACGATGGGGTATTCGACTGAGA
>CAZOUH010000031.1:0-11411 GCA_964582935.1 uncultured Paludibacter sp. | reverse complement strand
CTAACTTCCAACATACATTATAATGAACATCAACAAACTCCTTCGGAAAAACATATCCAATCTTCAGCCTTATTCCTCTGCTCGCAGCGAATTTAAGGGTGAAGCATCTGTATTTTTAGATGCCAACGAAAATCCTTTCAACGCTCCTTTCAACAGGTATCCTGATCCTTTGCAGGCTAAGCTTAAAGCAGCGATTGCAGCTGTCAAAGGCGTACCGACAAATCAGATTTTTCTTGGTAATGGCAGCGATGAACCCATTGATTTATTGTATCGTGCTTTTTGTGAACCGCGCATCGACAATGTGGTGGCAATCGACCCTACCTATGGCATGTATAAGGTTTGCGCCGACATCAATGATGTAGAATATCGTAAGGTGTTGTTGCAGGATGATTTTGATTTTACGGCTGACGAGCTGTTAAAAGCCACCGATGAAAATAGTAAAATCATTTGGTTGTGTTCGCCCAACAACCCTACGGGCAACAGTCTGAACAGTCGAGAGATAGAAAATACTTTAAAAGATTTCCACGGTATTGTGGTCGTGGATGAAGCCTATATAGATTTTTCCGCTCAACCAAGTTTTTTGAAAACATTGAATCAATATCCAAATTTAGTAGTTTTACAAACCCTGTCTAAAGCCTGGGGCAGTGCTGCCATTCGGTTGGGGATGGCTTTTGCTTCACCGGCAATCATTCAGATATTGAGTAATATCAAATACCCGTACAACATCAACATCCTAACCCAAGAGCAAGCTTTGCGGGCAATTCAGAACAAAGTGCAAGTGGAGCAATGGGTAGAAACGCTTATGGCGGAAAGAAAACAACTGATTCAAGCCTTGAAACAACTGCCGCTGATCAAACATATCTATCCTACTGATGCCAATTTTGTATTGGTAAAAGTTGACGATGCGAACGCTATGTATCAGTATTTGGTTAATAACAGCATCATTGTTAGAAATCGCAATACGGTTTCACTTTGTGCCGGTTGTATCAGGATTACGGTGGGCACCCCGGAGGAGAATACAGCTTTGCTTGAAAGTCTGCGCGCCTGGCAAGTATAGTTGCGTATTGTATGCCGAGTAATATTGGGAATCAATGCGATACTATCAATAGCACCTAAAATTGATACAATTGCATTGAAATTCGATTACTTCAAGCCCCTTAAAAAAGAGCCTGTATCCATTCGTTTTTTACCCGGAGCCTGTATTTCTACAAGATGTAAAAAACCATCTTGCAGCGCAATTTTCAGATAATTTTTTCCGTCAGTATGTACAGAACCGATTGTGAATGGGTGCGTGGCTTTTTCTTTTTCAGTTTTAAAAACTTTCAGTGTTACAGCCTCTGACTGTCCGGGTAACAGAAGATTAGTCCATGCAGTTGGATAAGGTGATAAACCCCTCACAAAGTTATGCGCCTCATCTACAGATTTTGAAAAATCTATTTGACAAATAGCTTTAAAAAGCTTGGGTGCTAATTGTAATGTACTTACATCCTGCATGATGGAAGATTGTGCTGTGGTTGTAATTGTACCTTTTGCAATCTTGTCCACCGTCTTTTTTACCAATTGCGCCCCCTTTATCATCAATTTATCATGCAACGAACCTGCATCATCTTCTTCGTTGATGTGAATTTTTTCTTGCAGGATGATATTCCCTGTATCGATATCATGTTTGATAAAAAAGGTAGTTATACCGGTTTCTTGTTCCCCGTTGATAATTGCCCAATTGATAGGAGCAGCGCCTCTGTACTGCGGTAACAAAGAAGCATGTAAGTTAAAAGTACCCATAGGGGGCATATTCCACACGACCTCCGGCAGCATCCGAAAAGCGACTACAATTTGCAAGTCTGCCTTTAAGGCTTGTAAGGCTTGTAGAAATGCTTCATCTTTCAGATTTGTCGGTTGCAGCACATGCAATTGGTGATCGATGGCAAATTGTTTCACTGCCGAATACTGCAACTTATGACCACGTCCTGCGGGTTTGTCAGGCATAGTCACCACCCCTACTACTTGATAATGATGTTGAATTAGTATCCTGAGACTTTCAACTGCAAACTCCGGTGTCCCCATAAAAACAATGCGCATAGCCATAAAATTTAAGTTTATTGTTTCCAGTTGATATATTTAGATTTACTTCCCATTCTGCCAAAAGTCATGATAACAGCTGATATCACCGGCAGTATCATGTCAAACACCAATAAAGTCAGGTAATACTTTCGCCCCTTGTAATATCGGGATGTCTTATTAATGATAATTGTCTGTACAAAAAACCTGATCAGAAACAACACCCAAGCTATGGCTGTCAAGTACCAGTGTTCTGCGTTCAAAGATAAGGCAAATAGTAAAATGAAGGATATGTAAAATAACAAACGAGTAAATGGTTCGACAAAAAGTAAAAATTTACTTTTTACATTGTAAAAAGTGGATACCGACAAATGTCGTTCTTTCTGAAAATACCAAGTACGAAAATTTTTCTTGGGTATAGACCAAGTGATGCTGTTCAGGGAAGTCTCAACCCGTGTGTTTTGATTATTGGCAGCACTATTCACCATTAAATCATCGTCACCCGACTGCAAATGAAGGGTAGAAGCAAAACCATTTTTTCTAAAAAACACTTCTTTTCTGTACGCCATATTCCGTCCAACGCCCATATAAGGCTTACCCGTATGGGCAAAACCAAGATACTGCAAGGCATGAAACAAGGTATCATACGTAATTAATCTGTTTATAAAAGTGTCCTTTTGCAGATAAGCGCCATATCCGAGTACAAATTCTGTTTCAGGGGTAAAATTACGCGCCATGGCAGCGATCCAATGTTTGCTTTCCGGCACACAATCAGCATCGGTGAAAAGCAGCCATTCATGCTGAGCTGCTTTGATTCCGAGTGTAAGAGCCAATTTTTTTGTACTCAGATTTTTGGCTCCCTGCGGCACAAAAGTAGTGCGGAGATGTGGATAAATCTGCTTGTATTCATCCAATAAATCTTCGGTATCTTCATCTGCACCATCATTGACGACTATCACTTCATAAATCGGATAATCCTGTGTCAAGATTTCAGGCAAGAACTTCCTGAGATTAGCGGACTCATCTCTGGCTGCGATGATAACAGAGACCGGCAATTGATCTTTGGTATATTGTGCTGCTATCTTATCTTTCTTTTTATTCCGGCACAGCACAACCCGCATGTACCTGAGATAAAAATAAGTTTGATAGATAAGCGCAAGGACGAGCATGATCGCGAGGAATAATTCAAGAGGCGAAAAATAAAACCAGTTGCAGCAAAACATACAATTTTACGATTTGAGATAATTAATGCAGAAAGTTTCTATGCATTTTATACATCCTTTGGAAGCAGCACAACCACCTTAGTCAACCACTTCCGGCTTGTAATAAAATGGTACAAATTTAATGATTTTTTCTGAGTTTAGTGTAGCATGCGGCGCTAATTATAAAATGCCCCTCACTCAAAACTCAAATAAGGTTCAATTTTCATCAATACCGAATCATTCAATTCTGAAAGATTTTCAATGTCTTGAAGGTTAGCAAGTTTTCCTTTCTTACGCCTCAGTTCGTAAATCTGTTTTGCTTGATAAAAGTTCAGATATGGATGAGAACGGAGCTTATCAACAGAGGCAGTATTAATTTTAATCTTTTGTATAACATCCGGATTAACAGTGCAAAAAGGAAGGATGCGTTGATAATTTTCATCTGTCATTCCATAAATTTCACGAAGCTGGGCTGTACTTGTAAAACCTCCGGTCTGCTGACGAAACCGGACAATGGCACGAGCATACCCCTTTCCGATTCCTTTCACTTGCATCAATTGAGTGGTATCTGCTGTGTTCAGTTCGACAAGCACTTCAACAGCGGGTTCTTCCATAGTAATTGCGTATATAGATTCTTTTATTTGCTGCGAGGTGTTTGCTTGCGAAGTGTTTGCTTTCGGTATTTGAATATAAGAGGCTATATCAGCAAATTGCTTTTCGGTCAGACCATGTATCTTGCGCAAAGCTTCGCTATCCCGGAACTGTCCTCCTTTACGCCGGTATTTTAAAATATTGGAAACGACATACGGCTTCAGTCCTAATGAAATAAACCCCGCTGAATCCAATGTATTAGGATTGAAAGGAAATAGATGAACTTCAGGGGATAATGGTTGGGTTGATCTCTCAAGTACAGATTTATCAACACGTGAGTAAGTGTTGTATTTTTTACTCTCACGGATGCTATCCAACGGAACTAATGACTGCTTGAATGTTTCAAATGCAGCCATATCAGCAGGATCGTTTTGAAAATCATCATCAAAAGAAAGGTATGGAATACAAAAATTAATGATGGTACAGAGCACTATCAAACAGACAATCACAACAATACCGATTCGTTGAGAAACGGAGAAAAAGAAAAAATCTTTCCACATGGCAAACAAACAAAAAACTGATCAGGATTCAAGTTTAATTCCTGAAATCCATTTCATTCCATTAGTTAAATCAATAAATTCAGGTTTTTTTACAGATCACTTTATAACTTTTATTATTGACCCGCAAAAAATAAATTCCCTCTCCTGTCGGGATAAAGAAACGACCGGACACCAACTCTCCACTCCAAATCAACTGACCGGTCAAGGCAAACAGTCGGACATAATTATTGGGTTTAGGAAAATAGATATAAATACCGGCAGCAGTAGTATAGTAACTAAACCCATCGGCTTTGATGACCTGCTGATTGACTGTTGTGTCTTTTTTAGAGGTATTTACAGGCAATAAACCCTCCCCTTCAATTTTTACAACTGACGGTCTGTTAAACTCTTGTTGAGCCGATATCTCAACAGAAAAAAGAAACAACGCACCCAGCAAGATAGATAAATAATATATTCTATGCATATTGTGTATTTGTTTCAACGGTTAAATTTAATTTTCACTTGCACTGCCATTAGCTCTTAAGCATCCTTTCGGGATAATCAACCGTATAATGCAAGCCCCTGCTTTCTTTTCTCCTCAAAGCATGTTTGATAATCAAATAAGCAACACTGATTACATTGCGAAGCTCACACAATTCGCGTGAGACTATTGAGCGATCAAACAAATCTTCCGTCTCCTTAAATAAAATCTCCAAGCGGTTCATAGCCCTTTGCAGGCGAAGATTGGAACGCACAATGCCCACATAAGTACTCATAATCTGCTCAACTTCCCTAAAGCTTTGCGTAATCAACACCATTTCTTCCGGAAGTTTCGTGCCTTCATCATCCCATGCCGGTATCAGCACATTCCAGCTATAGTCCGGAATGTGTTTGGCTGCATCTTTTACTGCAGCATCTGCATACACAATGGCTTCTATCAATGAATTAGATGCCAGTCGATTGGCTCCGTGCAAACCGGTACACGAACATTCACCGGCAGCATACAATCTGTTGATGGAGGTACGTGCATTGAGATCAACTGCTATCCCGCCACAGACATAATGCTGCGTAGGCGATACCGGAATGAAATCTTTCGTGATATCAATACCATGTTCTAAACATTTCTTATAAATATTAGGAAAATGATTTTGGGTTTCCGCTGCATCTTTATGCGTCACATCCAAATAAACAAAATCATGTCCCTTGATTTTCATTTCATTATCTATGGCTCTGGCTACAATGTCACGCGGGGCTAAAGAGCCTCTGCTGTCGTATTTCTGCATAAATTCACGTCCGTCCTGTCCACGCAAAACAGCCCCATATCCGCGAATAGCTTCTGTAATCAAGAAGGTCGGGCGTTCGCCCGGATTATGCAAAGCAGTGGGATGAAACTGCACAAATTCCATGTCTTTAATCTCGCCGCGTGCCCGGTGTACCATGGCTATGCCATCGCCGGTGGCGACATCAGGATTGGTGGTGGTTGCATACACGTTGCCAATGCCGCCGGTAGCCAGCAAAGTCACTTTTGACAAAAAAGTATGAATATGATTGGTACGTTGATCTAAAACATAGGCTCCGTAACATTCAATATTTGGTGTATGCATAGTAACTACTTCACCCAAATGGTGTTGGGTGATGATTTCAATCGCAAATGCATTTTCAAAGATCTCGATGTTTGGAATCGTTCTAAGTTTACGTATTAAAGCCTGCTGAATTTCATATCCTGTATTGTCTTTATGATGCAGGATTCGGAACTCACTATGTCCTCCTTCTCTGTGTAAATCAAATTTACCGTCTCCGTCGCGATCGAAATCAATGCCCCAGCTGAGCAATTCTTCGATCTGTTTCGGAGCTTCTGTAATTACTTTTTCGACGACCGCTACATCACAATGCCCGTCACCCGCCACTATGGTGTCGGCAATGTGTTTTTCAAAACTATCGGGACTGTAGGTTACCGCCGCAATACCGCCTTGTGCATAAGACGTATTCGTGTCATCCAAAGATGATTTGCAAAGTAAAGCTACAGTACCGTAACGAGAAGCTTTCAGCGCAAAGCTGATTCCCGCGATACCGCTTCCGATGACCAAAAAATCAAACTGATGTGTCAATTTTAATATTTTATTGAATTGCTTTTTTAAACACCCTTCTTCTTTTATGAATTTCATGTTCGAAATAATCCCAGTGTGCTGTAACCTTGGTGTTTGTCTCTAATTCAGGATTACTTTCTGCATAGAGATATCCATTTTTCGCTGCTACCGGCATCATTTCGGCAAACAAAATTGCATTGACTCCTTTATTCTGATAGTCAGGATGCACAGCTATCAAATACAAATCTAACAAGTCGTTTTTCTTGATGGCATTCAACATATAATACCATCCCAATGGGAACAATTTACCTTTTGCTTTCTGCAAAGCTTTGGTAAAACTTGGCATGGCTATCCCAAAAGCGATTAAATCAGCTTTATCATTTTCTACCAATACTACAGTATCTAAACGGAAAAAACTGAAATACAATTTAATATAAAACTGTATCTGCTCATCTGTTAATTTAGCAAAGCCAAACAAATCTTTGTAGCATTCATTGAGTAAATCAAAGATTTTTTGTCCATACCGTTTCACTGTATCCTTTTTAGAAACCAATTGAACCGGACGCAGCTTGTATTTTTGTTTAACAATTTCTGCTGTTCTGATAAATTTCTCGGGGAACACTTTCGGCACCGTAATCAGATATTCAACCCAATCGGCTTCTTTCTCGAAGCCCATCCTCTCGTAATGTTCAATATAATATGGATGATTATAAATGGTTGCCAATGTTCCTACCCGGTCATATCCCTCCACCAAAGCGCCTTCATTGTCGAAATCAGTAAAGCCGAGAGGACCGTGAATATAGGTCATTCCCTTTGATTTAGCCCAGTTTTCAATCGCACCAAAAAGAGCGTTAGACACTTTTGGATCGTCCACGAAGTCCACCCAACCGAAACGCACATGCTTTTGATCCCATGTTTCATTCGCAACAGGCTGGATAATTCCCGCAATTCGCCCAACGATTTTATCCCCTTTATAAGCTAAGAAAAAAGCTGTATCACAAAATTCCAATGCGGGATTTTTACCTTTTGACAGGTTCAGCAAATCGTCCATCGCTAATGGCGGCGCTGCATACGGATTGTTTTTGTACATATTGATTCCAAACCAAATAAACTTTTTCAGTTCTTTTCTATTCTTCACCTCTTTAACAACAACTGACATTTTCGATACAATTAAGTGTTACAAATAAAGCCGTAAAAATAAAGGTTTATTTTTGAAAAACAATATGATGTTACCAAATCATGCTACCTATCTGATAAACTAAGAAAGAAATCAACCAAGCCAAGCCGGTTGTATAGAACATTGTAAATATTGCCCAGCCCCAATTTGCTTCCTTTTTGATCGCTGCTATCACCGCAACACAAGGGAAGTATATCAATATAAACAACATAAAGCCAATACTTACAAGGGGCGTAAAGACGGTTTGTCCCACCAACTCTCCCGAAGTATGTTTTTGTTCTTTAATTTTTTGCTTCAGTGTCTCTTGACTTTCAGCATCATCTCCTGATCCGGATTGATACAGGACACCCATCGTACTGATAACTATTTCCTTCGCCGCCAAGCCGGTCATTAAGCTGACGCCCATTTTCCAATCAAATCCTAAGGGACGAACAATGGGTTCAATGGCATGTCCCATCATGCCGATGTATGATTTCTCTTGTCGTTCGGAATCACGGACATGCTCCAACTCTTGGATTAATATTGCTTTTTCATCATTATTTAGTGACACTTGATTTTCAATGGTTTGAATCTCAGACTCATAATCCATAGAAAGCTCCACATTGCGCGGATAATAACCCAAAGCCCAAATCAAAACGGAAGCAATTAAAATCACACTTCCCATTTTTTTCAGATATTGTTGTCCTTTGTGCCACATGTGAAGCGTTGTATTTTTTAAAGTAGGAATACGGTACGGCGGTAATTCCATCACAAAGGGCACACGTTTTTTGGAAAAAGCAATATTCTTCATGAGGAGTGCTGTCAGAATAGCAATCACAATACCTGTCAGATAAATGCCGAAGAGTAAAATGCCTTGATGTTTCGGGAACACAGCAGCAATCAGCAACACATAAACCGGCAGCCTGGCACTGCATGACATGAATGGCGTTATAATCATGGTCAGAATACGGTCTTTGCGATTTTCGAGCGTACGCGTAGCCATAATTGCCGGCACGTTGCATCCAAAACCCATGATCAACGGTATAAAGGATTTGCCATGAAGTCCAATCTTCTGCATCAGCTTATCCATCATAAAAGATGCACGCGCCATGTACCCCGTATCTTCCATCAGTGAAATGAAGAAAAATAAAATCAAAATGTTGGGAAGGAAAACGATTACAGCTCCTACACCACCTATGATACCATCAACCAACAAAGCTTTCAGCGGTCCTTCAGGCAGAATGGCGGCAACAAAATTTCCAAACCATCCGACAGCTGCTTCTATCCATTCCATGGGATAATTCCCCAATGAAAAGGTAGTCTGAAACGTTATCCACAGGAAGAAGAAAAAGATGGGGAACCCCCAGAATTTATGGGTCAGCAAATCATCAATTTCACGTATAACCCGTTGTGTTCTATTCGGTTCTTTGTATGTTTCCTTGAGTGCACCGGCAATAAATCCATATTTCGCATCTGTTAAAATAGTCTCTGAATTCTCACTGTATTCATTTTCGAGAAAGAGAATATTTTTTTCAGTTATTTCAATAATCTCGTCGTAATTGGGGGTTTTTTTCAACAGTTTAAGAATGGATTTATCTTGTTCGAGCAGTTTAACTGCAATAAAACGAGAAGCCACCCTATCAGTAAGTGATGGGTTTTTCCATACAAGATCCTGAATTTCCTTCAGGCTTCTTTCAATTAATTTCCCATAATTGATGTGTACATGTCGAACAACCGGATCTCTGTCTTCATATACTTCGATTACTTTCGCAAACAATTTCGCAACTCCTGTTCCTTTGGAGGCTACGGTGGGTACAATGGGAATACCCATCATCTTTCCAAGTCTTGGGTAATCAAACTCAACATCCTTTTTTTTCAGTTCATCGTACATATTCAAAGCAATTACTACTTTGATATTCATGTCGATAAGTTGGGTCGTCAGGTATAGATTTCGTTCCAAATTGGAAGCATCCACTACATTGATGACTATATCCGGCATTTTTTCTAAAATATGAGTACGAACGAACAATTCTTCAGGCGAATATTCAGTAATAGAATAAGTTCCGGGTAAATCCACTATATTAAAAGTGTATCCCGACTGATGATATTTTGCTTCTTTGGCATCGATGGTAACACCACCATAATTCCCTACTCTTTCGTGAGATCCGGAGGCGAAGTTGAATAAGGTTGTTTTACCGCTGTTTGGATTTCCTACCAAAGCAACATTGATAATTTTACCTTTTTCAAGTGCAGATTTTTTCAATTTCGCGTCATCTATGGTGCCCATAAACTCCCCCGGTGAAACTTGATCAATCATATCTGCGGCAACCACTTCAACCAATTCAGCCTCACTGCGGCGCAAAGATATCTTATACCCCATGATTTCATATTCAATTGGGTCAAGCAGTGGTGCATTTTTGATCACCGTAACTTTCTTACCCTTAACGAAACCCATTTCTGTGATGCGTTTACGAAATGCACCTCGTCCGAGCACCTTGGTTATGATAGCTTCATCGCCGGATTTTAATTCTGAAAGATAAATATGTTTAGTTTGCATATTTATTAATTTGCAAGATTAATTCATTTGAAATGTTCTGTAAAGATAGAATCATTTAGTTCAATATAAAAAACCCCGACGGTATTTACACCATCGGGGATTCATTATGTGAATCATTCAACTCATTTTACAGCATCCATGTGTACAATCAGATCAAGGGTTTTGTTAGAATAGCCCCATTCGTTATCGTACCAGCTTACCAATTTTACAAAGTTGCCATTCAGTGCAATGCCTGCGCCTGCATCAAAAATAGAAGTACGGGCATCAGTTGTAAAGTCTGTAGAAACAACTGCATCTTCAGTATAACCTAAGATACCTTTCATTTCATTTTCAGAAGCTTTTTTAACGGCAGCTTTAATTTCTTCGTAAGTTGCTGATTTTTCTAAGCGTACTGTCAAGTCAACAACAGATACGTCAGCAGTCGGAACACGGAAAGCCATACCGGTCAATTTACCGTTCAAGGCAGGGATAACTTTACCTACTGCTTTAGCTGCACCGGTTGAAGACGGGATGATATTGCCCAAGATGGAACGACCGCCTCTCCAATCTTTTGCAGAAGGAGCATCAACAGTTTTCTGTGTATTGGTAGCAGCATGTACAGTAGTCATCAGACCTTCAGCGATACCAAAGTTATCGTTGATAACTTTAGCCAAAGGAGCTAAACAGTTAGTAGTACAAGAAGCGTTGGAAACGATATCCATATCAGCTTTGTATGCTTCTAAGTTAACACCACATACAAACATAGGTGCATCAGCAGAGGGGGCAGAAATGATAACCTTTTTCGCACCACCGGCTAAGTGAGCTTTTGCTTTGTCGATAGTAGTGAACACACCGGTTGACTCAACGATATAATCAGCACCGGCAGCACCCCATGCAATATTAGCAGGATCTTTTTCAGCAAAGAATTTCACTTCTTTGCCGTTTACAATTAATTTACCGTCTTTATTTTCAGCTGTACCCTTAAATTGTCCGTGTACAGTGTCATACTTCAACATATATATCAGATAATCCAAATCCAAAAAAGGATCATTTACGGCAACGACCTGAATGTCGTTTCTTTCTTGCGCTGCACGGAAGACCAAACGTCCGATGCGACCAAAACCATTAATACCTACTTTAATCATTTTACTATGTATTTAAAATTTATATTTGCAAAATCGGCTGCAAATTTACTAATTTCTATCTGTTTAACAAAATAAACAGGAATAAGTTTATGAAAAA
>CAZOUH010000030.1:10475-11568 GCA_964582935.1 uncultured Paludibacter sp. | reverse complement strand
GCGAACTGATAAAATGCACCAATTTACGAACTGCCTCTAAAGCTTTTCTAAGCTCAAAGACTTCATTTTCATCCAAAAACAAACCCTCCAAACCTACTTTTGCCAACCCATGCCTGATATCAAAAAAATCACCTACAGGCAATCCTTCTGTAGATTCCTGCATCAAGCACAATAACTCATCCGTTTGATTCAATTGTTTTTCAATCAAACTAAAATCTGTTGCAAAAGCGATTTCATCCACTTCTTCTTTGCCCAAAGAAGAAATACACTTTTCTTGAAGGATGTTCCGGATGGTTGAAAAATCTATTTTATGTTCGAAATCTGAAGGGTAGAGCATGATGATGAACGATGAACTATGAACTATGAACTATGAACGAATAACGAATAACGAATAACGAATAACGAATAATGAACAATGAACAATGAATAATGAATTTTGCTCCAAAATTACAGCATAATCTTCAATATACATATAAAAGGGTGGATTTTTACGTATTGCTGGTTTTGATACTGAAAAGATTCGACAAAATTTGTACTTTTGATGGCTATATTGTTAGTCGAAATAAATTGACTATACATTGTGTTTATAGGAACAAAGCACATTCAAAGACATGGCAAAAAAACAAAACTATTGGATTTTCATTCCTTTATTGATAGGCACGGCATTGTTGTTTCTGCTGGATTTATCCATTGGAAGCATCAAAATTCCATGGCGGGAATTGCTTGCTACCCTCATTGGTAATGGAGCTGAACCCATTCATGCAGAAATTATTTTCAATTTCAGGATGCCCAAAGCCATTGCTGCTATCTTAGCTGGTGCCGCCTTGTCGGTTGCAGGTTTACTGATGCAAACGCTTTTTCGCAATCCTTTAGCCGACCCTTATATCTTGGGGGTGAGTTCGGGTGCCGGTCTCGGCGTTGCCATCACCATGATGAGTGCTTCACTCTTACCTGCTTTCTGGATCAACAGCAGCTGGGGAATCGTCCTTTCGGCAGTCTTTGGTGCTGCCTTCGTATTGCTGTTGGTGATAGGCGTTTCCTACAAACTACAAAGTGCGGTTTCACTGCTGATTGTGGGTATCATGTTTGGAAC
>CAZOUH010000030.1:0-10375 GCA_964582935.1 uncultured Paludibacter sp. | reverse complement strand
CCGGCACATACTCCGGCTATCATTTGATCGTGCGATCGACGTAATTTTCTTTCCATAAATATTATTATAAAGTGCAAATTTACATCTTAATTTTTAATTTACATACCCTCACTTCAAACCAATCTCAATTTCTAATTCCCCAAATTCAATCATGGCGTTGAACAAGCAAAGTTTTTTGTACTGATGCAGCTTATCAAGCTGAATATCTTTTTCAATGATCATCTTTTCTTCTAACAGATATGCCCTCTGCGTTCCATAAATAATGGGGCGGTGAGGAGTGACCCAGCTTACGCCATCATAACAAGCAATATTGGCAATACTTGTATCCGTTAACAGACCATCCCTCACCAACAACACATCATCCGCATCTTCGCGCAAAGCAAAAAGCTCTTCAAAAACACTTCGGTCTGCAGGCTTACCACAAAATGGTTCAAGTGTCGTATTCATGATTTTGAAAGTTTGGATATGCTTCATTTGATATAAAACAAACTCCGGCTCCATAAAACCTTGTGCATCATACAATACCCTGCATTTATACAAACCTGATTTTGGAAAATCTTCAGCAAGGAGAAAAGAAGTTAAATCGGGTGCTTTGCAGTCTTTAAAATAAAAAGCAAAACACCTGTTAATCCTTTGCTGATGATAAGGCAAACGATGAAACAGCCCATCTTTTAACTTGATTGTTTCAAGAAACCGGTACATAGATCTTTTGTATTAATTCTTCATATTCTTTCTCTAATTCACTCTGCGCCGTGATGCCACCGCCACTTTTAAACACCAATCCGTCTGCAGACTGCTCAACAAAACGAATCATCACTGCGGAGTCAAGATTGTCACCATCAAAATAACCACAAACTCCGGTATAAAATCCCCTATCGTACCCCTCAACTTTACGAATCAGCTCGATGGCTTCAGCTTTCGGAAGACCGCAAATAGACCCTGCCGGCAATAAACTAAAGAGTAAATCTCCTAAAGATTGCTTGTAATCTGCCTTCAAACGACCGCTCACTTCAGAACTCACTTGTAATAATGCATGACGCATAGTGGTAATTTTCTCGACATACCGAAAACGCTTAACCTGTACATCATCTGCAACCAAACTCAGATCCTTACAAAGCAAATCAACTGTGGCGGCATGCTCTGCCTTTTCTTTTTCATCTTCCAACAGCAATCGCTCCGCATCAGGAATGGATGCATCAATCGTCCCTTTCATGGGATAAGTACTGATTGTATCACCGCAAATTCGAATAAATGTTTCGGGAGAAAAAACCACGAAACAATCGTTGAACCATAATTTATACGGTGCATGAGCGCTTTCATAAATTTGTTCCAAAGATGCCTGTGTCGTGATTTTTGTAGCTTGCGTCAAATTAATCAAGTTAATTTTCCCTGATTGAATCTGTTGCTTGACGAAGTCGAATTTCTCGGCATATGAGTTTATACTTGTCGGCTGTACTTGCCATTGTATAGCCGGTGCGGCATGTTCGTGCTTTATTTTTTCATGAAAAGAAAATCTGATTTTGTCATCAGTCAGCTCGTCTTTGCCGATTACAAAACCGGCATCTGCCTCATAATTGATGATAAAGAAAAAAGGAGCCGATTGTTTTCCTAAATCGTTCATCCTGCGCCTCATCTCAACAGCCTGCAATAATCTATACGGATAATTCATGAGAGGAATCTTAAAATAAGTATACAAAAATAAGGAGAAATCTCGAGATAAATAAAATAATTTTCTACCTTTGCATCCGCAAACAAATTACACATTGCCGACTCCGTAGCTCAGCTGGTAGAGCAACAGACTCTTAATCTGTGGGTCCTGGGTTCGAACCCCAGCGGGGTCACTCCATGAAACGAGACGAACAAGCGCAATTGGAAAAAATTATTGCTGAGCGTACCAGTGAACTACAAAAAACACATGAAGAAACGCTCAAGCTACTGCATTTTCTACAAGCAGAAAACGAAAAAAGGAAAAAAAGTGAGATTGCACTGAATAAAGCCGTGTCGGATTTGAGAGAAAGTGAACTTAAATTTAAGACTATACTGAACTTCTCTCCCAACGGCATTTTGTTGATAGATCTGAAAGGTAAAATTCAAGAGGTTTCTGAAATCGGCATTGAACTGCTTGGTGCTAACTCAAAGCAAGAAATCATCAAGAAGCATTTTTTACACTTTGTCTCAAACAGCTCAAAACAGATTATAAAAGATATAATAAACTCAACCCTTTCGGAAGGACTCACACAAGAAAATGAATTTAACTTTGTAAGGCTTGATGGCAAACAGGTGTTGGGAAATGTCAGCACAGCACTGATACAAGACTCCGACGGCAAGCCCTCGTCTTATGTCATTGTCTTCAATGATATTTCACAACGTAAAAAACAACAACTCAATCAAATTCACGCCGACCGGATGGCAAATCTCGGACAAATGGCTTCAGGTATGTCGCATGAAATCAACCAACCTCTGAACATCATTTCAATGATTATGGACAAAATGCTTTATGATGCCAAAAAAGGGACTTCCGTCGATGTCGCATACATCAATGAGCGGGCTGATAAGATTTTTGAGAATTTAACGCGCATCCGGAACATCATCGACCACATCAGGGTTTTTTCTCGCAATCAATTTGATTATATTCCCGCGGCATTCAATATCAACAAGGGCATTGAAAACACACTGTCGATGTTTAGAGAACAGTTTAAGCATTTGGGTATTGAAATGCAGGTTTCATTGTCTGATAGGCTTCCCAATTTAAAAGGAAATATCTATCAATTTGAACAGGTAATTTTGAATTTACTGAACAATGCCAAAGATGCTGTTTTAGACAGGAAAGACAGGGAAATGAAAGGTTTTGTTCCGAAAATAGACATCGCAACTTTTATGACCGGGAACAAGCTGCATATAGAAGTCGTGGACAATGGAGTCGGTATTGAAGCAGACAAAATACATGAAATTATGATTCCTTTTTTCTCTACCAAGGAAGAAGGCAAAGGAACCGGTCTCGGCTTGTCCATTTCGTATCAAATCATCAAAGAATTGGGTGGAGAGATTTATGTTGAGAGCAGCAGCATGTCACATACCAAATTTAGTTTAATATTTATTACAGATGACCATGGGAACACCGGATAAAATAAAGATTTTGATATTAGATGACGAGCAACAGTTTACGGAAGAACTAAGTGGTTTTTTTGAAGACGAATACATCGCTTACGAAGCCAATAATGTTGGGGACGGCAGACGCATCTTGAAAGAAAAAGACATCGACCTGCTGATTTTAGACGTTAGACTGCCCGGTATCAGTGGCTTGGACATCTTGAAAGAAGTCAAAGAACAGTTCCCCAATATTGAAGTCATTGTCATCTCTGCTCATGGTGATATGGATACTGTCATCAAAGCTTTGCGCCTCGGGGCTTTTGACTACCTGCGGAAACCATTCAGATTTATCGATTTGCAAATTGCCATCGAACGCTCGCAAAAATTCCTTCAGCTGCAAAAGAAACTCAAGCAGATGGAAGAGAAAAATTCACTTATATCCAAGGCTTTAGAGGAAAAAATCGATCGACATTTTATAGGTGTCAGCAAAGAAATAATGCAAGTTTACGAACAAGCCAAGACTATGGCACAATACCGGGATGCCCATGTGTTAATTACGGGAGAAAGCGGAACCGGAAAGGAAAATATCGCCCGCATCATTCATTATTCAAGTACAAGAAAAGGACAAATGTTTTGTGCAGTAAACAGCAGTGCCATTACAGAAACTTTGCTTGAAAGTGAATTTTTCGGTCATAAAAAAGGATCGTTTACAGGAGCTATCACTGACAAAGTCGGATTTTTTGAGGCATGCAATAACGGCACTTTGTTTTTAGATGAAATCGCCGATATGCCCATCAACTTACAGGCAAAAATATTAAGGGCGACAGAAGAGAAGGTGATCACTCGTGTGGGTGATACCATTCCCATCAAAACGGATTTCAGAATTATTTCTGCCACCAATCATGACATCGATAAAATGGTTGAAGAAAAAAAATTCAGATTGGACTTATTGCACAGACTGAACACCCTGCACATCCACATCCCTCCCCTGCGTGAGCGTACGGCTGATATCAAACCCTTGCTGGAATTCTATGTCAATCTTTTTTCGATAAATTTCAACAAACCGAAAATTACAATTTCTGAAGGAGTCATTGAAGCCCTGAAAGCTTATGAATTTCCCGGAAACGTCAGAGAACTAAAAAACATGGCTGAGCGAGCTGTCATTTTATGTCAAAGCGATCAATTAAAAATCAGCGATTTTCCCATCAAACAAACCAAGGTAAAAAAAGGCAACTCCAAGGCGGCTCCTCAAAATTTAAAATCGAATGAGATAAAAATCATTTTAGAAGCCCTGCGTACTCATAATTATAACCAAACAGCTGCTGCGGAAGCCATCGGCATATCTCGCGATGCATTGATCAGGAGGATGAAAAAGTACAATATTGCCGCTTACCGGCAAAAAGAAATATAACATACTGTGCGATATCGCACAATCATTCGCCTTCTCGCACGATTCAACACATAAAAACTGTTCAATAAAAGCCCTTGGGGTGTATTCAATACGAATACACCCTTTTTTATTTGTCTCAATATGTGAGACTTACAAAAACAAAGTTCGTAAACGACCTGCATCCTTCATCCTGTGGCACGCCCTATGCAAATGGAGCAAGCGGTTCGGAAACAACATTTAATTACAACAGTCAATATATAATCATGAATCTCAAATCAAGAATTCTCGAATACATCAATCAACACAAAGAAGGTGTGAAGATTTCGGATATGGAAAAACCCTTGGGAGAGAACAGAATGAAAATTGGATTTGTTACAAAAAATTTACTCGATGAAGGTAGAATTGAAAGAATAAACAATCAGTATTTTCCGGTATCAAATTCTGACCGTGATCAATCAGTTTTTTTTTCGTAGAGAAAATTTTTTGAATTTTTACAACAGTGATTATTAGAGACATGAAATTTATTTTAAACATGCTATTGTTTATGTGCCTTGCACCTGCCATATCATCACAAGCCAAATACTCCATCAATGGTGTGGTTGCAGATATGGCAAACGGAGAAACTTTACCGGGTGCAACCATCACCATTGAAGAATTGTCCGGTGTTGGCACAGCAAGCAACGCATATGGGTATTTCTCCCTCACCCTACCCGAAGGCAGTTATACCTTGAAAATCCAATACATAGGCTATCAAACCATTAACTTTCCGGTGAACATCAATCAAAACATGTATCGGAACTTCAAAATGAAAAGTATCGCTACTTCTCTACGAGAAATTGAAGTCACTCCCAATCATCCGGAAGATAGGATTCACACGAACAATATCGGCACAGAAAAAATACAAATCAGTGAGATTAAAAATATTCCGGTCTTTTTTGGAGAACGTGACATTCTGAAAACCATCACCTTAACGCCGGGGATAACTTCTGTCAGAGATGGTGAAAGCGGCATACACGTCAGAGGTGGAGATAATTCCCAGAATCTTGTGCTGTTGGATGAAGCAACGGTTTATTACCCCTACCACTTATTAGGATTTTTCTCTACCTTTAATAATGAAGCTGTTAAAGATATTACCATCTACAAAGGTACAGCACCTGCGTCTTACGGTGGCAGAATTTCATCCGTTATGGACATCAGAATGAAAGATGGTAACAACCAATCTTTTGAAGTTAATGGCGGTCTTGGATTGATTGCATCTAACCTCTCTGTTGAAGGTCCTATTGTAAAAGAAAAAGGCTCCTTCCTGCTTGCCGGAAGAAGAACCTACATCGACATGTTGTTGAAACTCACCGGAGACCCTGAACTCAGTAGCAACACACTGAATTTCTACGACTTGAATGCGAAGGTCAATTTTTCAATCAATGCCAAAAACCGCATTTTCCTGTCTGCCTACAACGGTCGCGACGCTTTCAGAATTCCTAACCATTTGGGACTTTCATGGGGCAATCGAACCGCATCCTTCAGGTGGAATCACATCTGGCACAATAGAATATTCAGCAATACCTCTATACATTACAGCGACTTCGACTATACGGTAGATTTTGAATTTGAACCATCTACCTTCAGTCTGTATTCAGGATTGAGGGATCTTTGCTTCAAACACGAATTTCAATATTTCTTGGGAGAAAACAGCAGATTCACTTTAGGCTACGACCTAAAATCATACAACATTACGCCCGGGCAGTTGATAGCCGGAGAAGATGCCATGGTATTTCCTATTCAAATCAAAGATAAAACTGCCCGAGAGCAATCCGTTTATTTCAGTGATGAAATTAAGCCTTCATCCAACTGGATCATTAATTTCGGCATCAGGTTGAATTTCTTTGCGTTGTATGGAAAGGGAACGTATTATACTTATGCCGACGGTTTGGTCACCGACTCTATAGTGAACACCACCGGATCGTCGGTTAAAACTTACTTCACCCCGGAGAGAAGAATCAGCCTCACTCATGTCGTTGATAAAAAACAATCTGTAAAAATGGCTTATTCAACCCATTCGCAGAATATTCACAAAATTTCAACATCAGAAGCTTCTTTGCCGATTGACATTTGGATCATGTCAAGCAACAATGTGAAACCACAGCTCAGCGACCAATTTGCTGTGGGTTATTATAGAAATTTCAACCAAAACATGTATCAGTTGTCAGCCGAATCTTACTTCAAATGGATGCACGATGCCATCGACTTGAGAACCGGCGCCGACATCAAAGCCAACGAACACATTGAAGGCGAGTTGCTTTATGGTCACGGAAGATCCTATGGTTTAGAACTGTTGTTGAAGAAGACCACAGGAAAACTGCACGGATGGATTGGCTATAATCTATCGAGAACTGAATTGAGCATCAAAGGCATCAATGAGGGAGCCTGGTATCCGGCGCGGCAAGATATGACGCATGATATCTCTGTGGTGGGTCTGTACGATTTCTCAGACAAATGGACCTTGTCAGCAACCTGGGTGTATCAAACCGGAAATGCCGTTACGTTTCCAAGTGGGAAATATGAAATCAACGGCATAGTACATTACAATTACGACAAAAGAAATGCGAACCGCATGCCGGACTATCACCGGTTGGATGTCGGATTGACTTGGAATTTGAACACAAAAGGGAAATACAAAAGCAGCTTGAACTTTTCTGTTTACAATGCTTATGCACGCAAAAATGCTTTTTCCATCGATTTCAAACAAGACCCTGCTGATCCGGAGCAAACGATAGCGGTCATGACTTATTTATTTACGGCTATACCTTCAATAACTTACAATTTTCACTTTTAAAAATTCACAGTTATGAAAATCATACATACCATTCAAAGAATATTGTTGCCGGTTTTAATCCTGGCGTATATAGTGACTTCCTGTACAGAAACCATAGCCTTTGAATTCAATCCGGTAAAACCCGAAATTGTTGTTGAAGCCTATGTTCCGGCATCAGCATATGCAGAAGTGGTTCTCTCAAAAACAACTGAAATAAACAGCAGCAATCCTTGTAAAAACTTAGTTAAGAATGCATTGGTGATTTTAGAAGATGGCTCAGGTATTTCAGAAACGCTCGTTGAAGTATCTCCGGGACATTATCGCTCCAATAAAATTCAAGGCATGCCGGGTTTAACTTATAAATTAACAGTTCATACCGACGAAGCCCAAGCCGTCATGAACTCCGTAGATGTAATGCCTAAACCTGTATCTATCAACAGACTGAGAGCCAGAAGATCGATATTGCCGGAAGTAGAAGGCGTGAAAATGCCTGATTGGGAAGTTATAGTGGAATATTCAGATCCGGCTAACGAAGCCAATTATTATAGGTTTGTGGAGTATGTGAACGGAAAAATCATTGCTTCTTATGTTGAAGATGACAGATTGAACAATGGCAAGGACAACAAAAGCTTCTTGACCAACTTCGACAGAAAATTAGTTCCGGGAGACACCTTAACCATTGAAATGCAATCGGTTTCAAAAGCTGTGTACAATTATTTTTACACTTTCTGCTGCTTGAATCAAATTGTACAAGGCACTACCAAAACCAATCCCATCACGAACATCCAAGGTGCTGAATTAGGCTATTTCAGTGCCTATGCCGCCAGCAGAAAAAGCATTGTGATAGAGTGAAGATTTTAACCCGACCTCGTCTGACGAGCCTTAAAACAATTCACACACTCCACATGCTCGAAAAAAGCTCAACACCACAGCCTCATATCAAAAAAAAGGATTAATTTTGCTTTTTCAAATTAAATACTTGCTTTATGTGGATGTTTTTACCTCAAATTATTGGAACAATTGCGACAATTGCTATCATTGCAGTCTTAAAAATTCTCATCAAACGAATTGTTAAAAACTACAAAGTCTCCAATCAAAGGACAGAAGTCAGGGTTAATCAGGTGGTCAGGATTTTCAATATTTTTTTCAATATAGCCGGAATTATCATCCTGATTATTATATGGGGGGTTGACACTCGCAATTTAATTCTTGCCCTATCATCTATTTTAGCGGTCATAGGTGTTGCGTTATTTGCACAATGGTCAATTTTGAGCAACATCACGGCAGGTATTATTATCTTCTTCTCAGCTCCTTACAAAATCGGTGATTACATCAGCATTATCGATAAAGACCTGCCGATTGAAGCTATGGTAGAGGGCATTTATACGTTTTACACCCACCTTAGAACTAAAGAAGGAGTCAAACATGTCTTTCCAAATTCTTTATTGTTACAAAAGGCAGTGACCATATTGGAAGAAGATACGTTTGAAATAACAGAGTCTTTGTAGTCCTTTGCAAAATATACTATTTAGATTAGATCATATCATCATTCGTTTTGGCATCCATGCTGATATAAAATATGGTACTTCATTCAGTATCTGATTCTATCATTAAAGAAGATTTTCTCAGCAAATTCGTTTTTTTACATTAAAAACTTTCCAACATTCAATTCTTTATTTACCTTTGTGTGCGAACACGGAAATATTAAATTAAAGTCATATGAAAAAGTTTTTGGATAAAAATTTCTTATTGCAGACTTCTACTGCCGAAAAGTTGTATCATGAACACGCAGCGCAACAACCCATTATTGATTATCACTGCCATTTGGTACCTGCTATGGTAGCAAACGACCATCAGTTCAGTTCCATTACAGAGGCTTGGTTGGGTGGTGACCATTATAAATGGCGTGCAATGCGCACCAATGGTATAGCTGAAAAGTATTGTACCGGTAATGATACTTCCGACTGGGAAAAGTTTGAAAAATGGGCTGAGACGGTCCCTAATACCATGCGTAACCCACTTTATCACTGGACGCACTTAGAACTTAAAACTGCTTTTGGCATTGAAAAATTACTTTCACCCAAAACAGCTCGGGAGATTTATGATGCGTGCAATGAAAAATTACGATCACCGGAATTTTCTGCTCGCAACCTGATGCGTAAGTACAAGGTTGAAGTGGTATGTACAACCGACGATCCCGTAGATTCATTGGAACATCATATCAAAACTAAGAATGATGGTTTTGAAATTAAGATGTTACCTACTTGGCGCCCCGACAAAGCCATGGCGGTTGAAGGCGCCAAGGGTTTCAGATCATACATCGAACAACTCTCAGAAATTTCAGGTGTAACCATATCTAATTTTGATGATATGATTACAGCCTTACGCAAACGTCAGGATTTTTTCGAAGACTTGGGCTGCAAATTATCTGATCATGGCATTGAGGAATTTTATGCTGAAGATTATACCGAAGCTGAAATCAAAGCCATCTTCAACAAAGTGTATGGTGGCAAAGAACTTAACTCAGAAGAGATTGCAAAATTCAAATCAGCCATGTTGGTTGTTTTTGCTGAAATGGACTGGGAGAAAGGTTGGACACAACAATTTCACTATGGTGCCATCAGGAACAACAACACCCGACTGTTCAACAAATTAGGTCCGGACACCGGCTTTGATTCCATCGGCACATTCAATGCAGCCAAAGCCATGTCGAAATTCCTGAACAGATTAGACACCAACGACAAATTGGCAAAAACCATTATTTACAATCTCAATCCGGCTGATAATGAAATGGTAGCTACCATGATTGGTAATTTCCAAGATGGAACAGTACCGGGGAAAATCCAATTTGGCTCTGGATGGTGGTTCTTAGACCAAAAAGATGGGATGGAAAAACAAATGAATGCGCTCTCTGTATTAGGTTTACTCAGCAGGTTTGTGGGTATGCTGACCGATTCGCGCAGCTTCCTCTCCTACCCCCGTCACGAATATTTCCGTCGCACTTTATGCAATTTATTGGGCAATGATGTGGAAAACGGACTCCTTCCATCCTCTGAATTAGATTTTATCGGTCAGATGGTAGA
>CAZOUH010000029.1:9852-11579 GCA_964582935.1 uncultured Paludibacter sp. | reverse complement strand
GAGCAATTAAATAATATCAATCCCGTCTCTCTCACACATATCCAGCACCATCTCCCTCAATTTGAATTTCTGGATTTTGCCACTGCCGGTGAGGGGATATTCTTGCACCGTAAACACATAGCGGGGTATTTTGAAACGGGCAATTTGGTCTTTACAAAAATCTCGAACGTCTTCGGTATTAAAATGATAGCCATCTTTGGGAATGATAAAAGCACCCACATCTTCACCATAGCGTGGAGATTTAACGGCAATCACTTGCACATCTTTTACTCCGGGCATGGTGTATAGAAAATCTTCTACTTCTTTTGGGGATATATTTTCACCACCGCGGATAATCATGTCTTTAATGCGTCCGGTGATGCGGTAATTTCCGGTTTCATCCTTTATACCCAAATCTCCGGAGTGCAGCCAGCCATCTTTATCAATGACCTGTGCTGTGGCTTCCGGGTTTTTGTAATAACCTTTCATCACCAAATAGCCGCGACAGCAGACTTCACCTTCAACTCCATCCGGACATGCTACTCCGGTTTCGGGATTTTTGATCATCACTTCCGTAAATTCGTACGGGCGACCAACGGTAGTAGTACGAACTTCAAAGCTGTCATCTATACGAGTTTGCGTCATACCGGGAGAAGATTCGGTCAGTCCGTAAACGCTGGTGATGTCCATAAACATTTTTTCATTGACTTGCTTCATGAGTTCTATCGGGCACAAGGCGCCTGCCATGATACCGGTACGCAAGGAGCGCATGTCAAACATCTCAAACATAGGATGATTCAATTCGGCAATAAACATGGTCGGAACACCATATAAAGCAGTACATCGCTCTTTATGGATTGACGCCAAAGTAATCAGCGGATCAAATTTCTCAATCATCACCTGCGTACAGCCGTGGGTCAGACAATTCATAACTGCCAAGACAACCCCAAAACAATGAAAGAGAGGTACGCAAATACACAATTTGTCGTTTTGCGTGAAGTTCATGTGCACGCCGGTGAGGTAACCATTATTGGTGATATTGTGGTGAGAAAGCATCACTCCTTTTGGAAATCCTGTGGTTCCGGAGGTGTATTGCATATTCACAACATCATGACATTGAACGGTAGATTTTACCTTTTGCAGTTCCTCATCGCTTTTTGAATTCCCTAACAGCAGCAGCTCTGGGGTATTGAACAGACCGCGGTACTTTTCCTGACCGATATATACCACATTCTTAAGCAAAGGAAATTTTTCACTGTGTAAGTGTCCACGTGCTTGGGATTTCAATTCAGGAATTAACCCGTACACCATATCCAAGTAATTGTAACCCGCTGCTCCATCAGTCAGACAAAGCGTGTGCATATCAGAATCCTCTAACACAAAAGCCAATTCATGTTGTTTGTAATTGGTATTGACGGTGATGGCTACAGCCCCTATCTTTGCGCAAGCAAATAAAAACGTCAGCCAGTCAGGTACATTCTGTGCCCAAATACCTACATGCGAACCTTTCTGAACGCCAATGGCTAACAAGCCTTTAGCCATATGATCCACACGAGTGTCAAATTCCTTCCACGTAAAACGTAAATCACGATCGGAATACACTATATATTCTTTATCGGGCGTCTCCGATGCCCAACGCTCAAGCCAATCACCTAAAGTGAGGTCATATAATTTCATAATTTGAATGCTAAATGCTGATTACTCTAAGAACTTTACAAACCCTTCGACTCCGCTCAGGGCACCGCTTT
>CAZOUH010000029.1:7113-9752 GCA_964582935.1 uncultured Paludibacter sp. | reverse complement strand
AAACTTTATACTTTACAAACTCAAAATCCTTCACAAAGGCGTATAAACAACTGCCAATATCTTAGCTGTTTCGCACTCATTGGAAGTCACCAAGTGATCAACGATAGAGTCATAATAAATGCTTTCACCGGCATGCAAAACGTAAATTTCTTTACCATAATTGATTTTAACGCTGCCTTCGAGTACATAAATAAACTCCTCACCTTCGTGTGATGATAAGACGGGATCTTGTTTGCAATCAGTCGTTACAGTAATTAAGAATGGCTCCATCGCCCTACCCGATTTCTTGGCTGCCAAAGCCGTAAAGTCTAAGTGTGAGTTGGCTGAAGAAAGCTGACTTGAAAAAGTCACCGGTTTGATGTTTTCTGATTCTTTGTAAACAACAGGACCTAAGGCGGTGGAATCATCTAAGAAAGTGCCTAAACGCACGCCTAAAGCACGTGCAATCTTAATGAGCGGTGCTAAAGAAGGAATATTGTCACTGTCTAATATGATTTGGATTTGTTCTTTTTTCAGACCTGAAAGTTCAGCCAGCTTCTCGAATGAGATATTTTTATCCGTACAAAGCGTGTTGATTTTTTTACCAATGATGTTATTGCTCATGTGAATCGATTTCTTTGGATGTTATTCAATGTGTAATTTTACAAAATGTTTACTTTTATAGTATTTCGCCTGCAAAACTAATATTATTTTTGCAATAGAAAAACAAATGGCTATTTTTGCGTCCGAAAAATGTTCCTCTCCTCAACCCTCATACAATGGTATCAAACCCACAAGCGCGATTTGCCTTGGCGGGATATTGCCGATCCGTATAAAATTTGGATTTCGGAAATTATCCTGCAACAAACACGCGTTAATCAGGGATTGGATTATTACCACAGGTTTATTGAACGTTTCCCGGATGTTAACAGCTTAGCTGCTGCTACGGAAGATGAGGTTTTAAAATACTGGCAAGGATTGGGTTATTATTCACGGGCACGGAATTTACACAAAGCCGCTCATCAAATAATCAACAAGCACAAGGGCGTGTTTCCCAATACTTATGAAGAAGTCATACAACTCGCCGGCATAGGAGATTATACGGCAGCTGCCATTTGTTCTTTTGCATACAATTTACCTTTTGCAGTAGTTGATGGCAATGTCTTTCGGGTACTCTCAAGATTATTTGGCATAGACACACCCATTGATTCCACAGCAGGAAAAAAAGCTTTCAAACAGTTGGCGCAAGAAATTTTAGATACAGTCCAACCAGGCTTACACAACCAGGCTATGATGGAATTTGGCGCTTTACAATGTGTGCCTGTCTCGCCGGCATGCAACGCATGTCCTTTTGCAGACAGATGTATTGCCTTTTCCAAGAATCAGGTATCGCTATTACCGGTCAAACGACAAAAAATTCAAACCAAAGAACGATTTTTCAATTATCTGTTTATCAAAGCCGGCAACCACACCTGGTTACAAAAGCGAACGAAAAATGATATTTGGAAAAATTTATATGAGTTTCCTTTGATTGAAGCTGATAAACTATTGGATAAAAATGAATTAAGTCAGCATGAATATTTTAAGGCACTATTTGCAGACTTCCGGGCTGACGTGCACATTCGAACTGTCAGCCCGCCTATCAAACATATCTTGACACATCAAAAAATTTTAGCCCAATCTATACTTATAGAAATCGGTGCAAATGGTAAAAATTGGGAGCAATTCGTACAAATCCAAATCGACGAATGGGGAGATTATGCCGTTTCAAGACTGATGGAGATACTGCTCCAAAATCAGTTGGGATAACTCACGGTATAAATTCTGAAGTTTAGGCTGATCTTTTAGCATCTCCAAATGCCGGCTCATGACTTTTTTGTCATTGCGTTTAGCCGGACCGGTTTGTGCCTCCTCCGGAGAAAGATAATCAATCTTCTTTACCGTTTCTTTAATCAAGGGCTTCAACAGGTTAAAATCTATATCGGAAGTTTTCATGATATCCGAAGCAATTTGAAACAAATGATTTACGAAGTTGTTGGCAAAAACAGCAGCAAGATGTATTTTCAAGCGTTGTTCGGTATTGAAATGATGCACCTGTCCCGAAATCAGCTTAGCCAAAATGTCTAAGGACTGCTTGACTGTATCATCCGAAGTTTCTAACAACAGCGGAACCTGTTGAAAATCTATGATTTTGTCTTTCGAAAGACTTTGCAAAGGATACAAAACTCCATAGTGTTTTTTATATCCTTTAAAAATATCCATGGTAACACTTCCCGCCGTATGCACATGCATAGCTTGAGGCGCAATCTCCAACGAAACCAAAGACGCTAATGCATCATCACTTACGGCATAAATATACAAATCAGCATCCTGAATAATCTCATCTACAATATCGGTGTAAGGAACATCCAACCGAAGAGCCAAAGCAGCAGCAGAAGCTTTTGTCCTGCTATAGACCTGCACAATCCGATGTTCGGTTTTATGAATAGCAAGCGCCAAATGTGTGGCAACATTACCGGCACCCAGAAAAACAATTTTCATTTTTTTAAAAGATTGTCGATATTGAAGTTAAAACTTATTAGAGATTCAACAGATTATCATGAAGTTTTGGAAAGTTACACGGAGTTTCACGGAGGACACACGGAGTTACACGAAGTTTT
>CAZOUH010000029.1:0-7013 GCA_964582935.1 uncultured Paludibacter sp. | reverse complement strand
ACGGGTTGTATTTTGAGCCTCATCTAAAATAACAACAGCATCCGTTAGTGTACGTCCGCGCATAAAAGCCAAGGGTGCAATCTGAATGGTACCATCTTCCAAATAATCCCTTAGTTTCATCGGAGTAATCATATCTTGTAAAGCATCATACAAAGGCTGTAAATAGGGATCTATTTTCTCCTTCATATCTCCCGGCAGGAAACCAAGTTTCTCCCCTGCCTCAACTGCCGGTCTGCTCAATATTATCCTTCTGACGGTCTTGCTTCTTAAAGCCCTAACAGCGAGAGCAATAGCAGTATAGGTTTTTCCCGTCCCAGCCGGTCCAATGGCAAACACTAAATCATTCAGATCGAACTCCTTGACCAATCGCTGTTGATTGGCGGTTCGGGCTAAGATGGATTTACCTTTTAAACCGTGTAAAATCAAGTTGGTATTTTTAACAGCTTCAACCGGTTCCTCTCCTTTTACAAGCTGAACAACAGCCTCTTCACTCAAAGTATTATTATCGATACAGAATTTCTCAATATTTTTCAGATGTTGCATTACCAAATTTACGTTTTCTGCATCCCCTTCAATCTTGATGGTATGACCGCGACCCACCAATCTGACTTGCGGAAACAGATTTTTCAGCAAATAGAGGTTGGCATTGTTCACTCCAAAAAAAACAACGATATCAGTATGTGCTGAAAGTTCGTATATTTGTTCGAGCATGTTTGGGTTACGAAATTAAAATTTAATAGGAGAATAAAGGATACTGAGTCATGGTTTCGTTGACTCTTTTCTTTACGGAGGCAATTAGATTTTGATCGTCCTTATTTGAAAGCACAGTTTCAATCATTTCAGCGATTACCTGCATCAAATCTTCTTTCGCGCCACGCGTAGTGATGGCAGGCGTTCCCAACCGAATGCCTGAAGTTTGGAAAGCAGAGCGATCATCAAAAGGCACCATATTCTTGTTACAAGTGATGTCAGCATCAACAAGCACCTGTTCGGCAAGCTTACCAGTCAGATCAGGATACTTGGAACGCAGATCAACCAACATAGAATGGTTGTCGGTACCGCCTGAGACAATCGTAAATCCACGCTTTATCAGGGCATCGGCAAGCGCCTTGGCATTTTTCTTCACTTGATTTTGATAGTCTTTATATTCAGGTTGAAGGCATTCTCCGAAAGCCACCGCTTTAGCAGCAATCACATGCTGTAAGGGTCCGCCTTGCACTCCCGGAAACACTGCTGAATCAAGTAAAGCCGACATCATTTTCACCTCCCCGTTATTCAAAGTCTTACCCCAAGGATTTGGAAAATCTTTCCCCATCAGGATAATGCCTCCTCGCGGACCACGCAATGTTTTATGAGTTGTAGAAGTGACAACATGCGCATATTTCAGTGGGTTATCCAATAATCCGGCAGCTATCAAGCCCGCAGGATGCGCCATATCAATCATCAATATTGCTTTTACTTTATCGGCTATCTCCCGCATGCGTTTGTAATCCCATTCACGTGAGTAGGCTGAACCTCCGCCAATAATCAATTTCGGTTGTTCGCGTAAGGCAATTTCTTCCATCTCATCATAATCAACCAACCCGTTATCTTGTCTAACGTTATATGCAATGGGTTGATACAGAATTCCTGAGCTATTCACCAATGAGCCATGAGACAAATGACCACCATGTGCTAAGTTTAAACCCATAAATTTATCGCCCGGATTCAAACAAGCCAGAAAAACGGCTGCATTGGCTTGTGCGCCGGAGTGTGGCTGCACGTTAGCCCATTCAGCGTCAAAAATCTCTTTGATGCGGTCAATGGCTATTTGTTCCGATTGATCAACGACTTCACAGCCACCGTAATACCTTCTACCCGGATATCCTTCTGCATATTTGTTAGTCAACACCGACCCCATGGCTTCCATCACTTGAGCACTGACAAAATTTTCAGATGCAATTAACTCAATACCTTTCATCTGACGATTTTTCTCACGGTCGATGATATCAAAAATTAAACGGTCTCTTTTCATGCTTTATTACTTATTATTTGTTAGTGCCTACCGAAAAGATGCATGCAAGATAAGCATTGGCTACATCCAATCATCATCTTTAAGACATAACACTTTGTTTATTTGTTTATTTATTTCTTTTTTAAATTAATCTCGTCTTGTAAAACTTCCCTTGTACAGTACTTACATTTCAACCTGACAGTTCCGTTTTCTTTTATTACAACAAATTTGGTGGGAATTGGTTGATGATTGGTGATGCACATTGGATTAGCGCAATGCATCACATCATGAATCTCATCCCCCAACACCAATGCACGTTTTTCAACTACTTTGTAATTCCTGATGATATTGATGCTGGCATTAGGAGCTATCAAAGCAATTTTACTTGTTTCTTCATCAGACAATATACGATCTGAGATTTTAATAATCCCTTTTCTACCCATCCTTTTGCTATCCAAATTATTACCTATGGTCAACAATTGACCGTAAACCTTCAGTCGCAAAATAGATACAATTTTAAATACCTTTTCAGCCGGAATATGATCTATCACTGTTCCGTTTCTTAATGCTGCTACTTTCAGTTCTTTTTCCATTGTTATATTTCAGTAGAAGTTATTGAAGTTATTGAAGTTAGGAATATTTTGAACCACAAAAGGCACAAAAGAAAATTATTTTTGATTCATTATTTAGTATATTCAACCCCTAAATCCCCGCACTGCGTCATCCATTAAGAATGATTTTCGACAAAATCGCTTGTCTGACATACAAACCATTCTGGGCTTGCTGGAAGTAATACGCTTTCTCATTTTTATCCACATCCATATTAATTTCGTTTACACGAGGCAAAGGATGTAATATCCTCAGATTGGGTTTTGTATTTTCTATCATTTTGTTATGCAATGTATAAACATTTTTCACCCTTTCGTACTCCATTAAATCTTGAAATCTTTCTTTCTGCACCCTTGTCATGTACAAAATATCGGCATCATTAAAACTATCATTCAACTCAGCTGTCTCCGTAAAGGGGATATTATGTTTTCGACAGAAAATCTTGTATTCCTCCGGGATTTTCAATTCATCCGGTGAAACAAATCGAAATGTTGGTTTGAAGTAGGACATTGCCTCAATCAACGAATGAACGGTACGTCCATATTTCAAATCTCCTACAATACAAATTTTCAGATTTTCAAGTGTCCCCTGCGTTTTCCTGATTGAATACAAATCAAGCAAAGTCTGGGACGGATGCTGATTGGCTCCATCACCGGCATTCACGACCGGTATAGGAGAAATCTCAGCTGCATACCGGGCTGCACCCTCCAAAGGATGTCGCATCACAATGGCATCAGCATAGCAACTAACCATGCGGATGGTGTCGTTTAAGGTTTCACCTTTCGTCGAACTGGAAGTTCCTGAATCAGAAAATCCAATTACTGAACCTCCCAGCCTCACGACTGCTGTTTCAAAACTCAATCTTGTCCTGGTAGAAGGCTCATAAAACAAGGTAGCAATCACCTTTCCCTTCAAGGTTTCTCTGTCAGGCTTTACTTCAAAGCCGCGCGCAGCATCAAGAATAGATAATATATCCTCCTTGTTGTAATCAGTAATCGAAACTAAACTGTTGTTCATACGCAGCTGATTTAAATGGATAAAAAAATAAAAAACCAACACAAATCTAATCTGATTCACATTGGTTTATTAAACTTTTTGTACATGTGGAAGCTTCGATACAGTTGGTATAAAGCCCGATCATATATAAAGTATTCTTTTTTCATATTTGCGTGCAAAGATATTAAAAAATCTTCAAATTTAAATACATTAATCAGAAAAGAACTTCGATTTCAGCAACTTTCTCCAAACTATTTATCAGGAAAGATTTATAAGCTAATGGAACTGACAATTTCAGGATACAAGTTTCCTGAAAATCTTGCCTGATTACTTCCGCCTGAGATGCCTTTATTGCACTCATAATCGTCTCAATATCCGGATATTCAAATGATATTTTGATACAGCTGTCCACTGTTTTTTCTATGATCTCTGCCTGTTCCAATGCATCCGAAGCTGCTTCTTTATAAGCCGTGACCAAGCCTCCCGTTCCTAACAAGACACCACCGAAATACCTGACTACCACCACCAAGACATCCGTTAAATTCCTTGCATTGATTTGTCCCAAAATCGGTCTGCCTGCAGTACCGGAGGGTTCGCCGTCATCATTAAACCGATAATCCTCCCGTTCAGGACCCAATACATAGGCATAGCAAATATGCCGCGCATTATGATACTGTTTTTTATAGTCGGCAATCAAGTCTTTTACTACTTCTGTATCTTTTGCGGGGTGTGCAAAAGATAAAAATTTACTCCCTTTGGATTTATACAGACCCGATGTCTGTGTTTGGATTGTAAAAAACGAATCTGTCATCATCAATACTTAAAATACGCTTCAAAATTACACATTTAATTAAAAATCTTTTATCTTTGTCTGATAATTTTTTTTTCAAAATTAATCAATTTGCCACTTAACATCAAATATCATGTATGAATCTTTATCAGCATTAGACCCTGTAAAAATTAATTTCAATGCAGCCGGAATGCATACCATCAATATTATTTTGGCATTCGTCATGTTTGGTGTTGCATTGGGAATCAAGCCCAAACATTTTGCACCCCTGTTCACAAGGCCCAAATCCTTAATCATCGGATTAAGCTCTCAATTAATTGCTTTACCCTTGTTGACTTTCTTAATTGTCGTAATTTTTTACAAATTCATTCCACCTATGGTCGCTATGGGGATGATATTGGTAGCTGCTTGTCCGGGCGGCAATATCTCCAATTTCATGTCCTCTATATCCAAGGCTAACACTGAATTATCTGTCGGATTAACTGCTTCATCGACTGCTTTATCCGTTGTGACAACTCCCGGCAACTTCGCGCTATGGGGAGGTTTGTATGTAAGATACATTAACAAACATGCAGCTCATGCCTTGCAACCGTTGGAGATAGACAAATGGCAAATGTTTGAAACCGTATTTATCCTATTGGGAATTCCGTTGATTGTAGGAATTTTATTTGCCTATTTCTTACCCGGTATCACTAAAAAAATCAAAAAACCCATACAGTATTTTTCCATTCTATTTTTCTTATTGATGGTGATTTTAGCATTCTCCCAAAATTTCGACCTCTTTATCAAATACATATTTTACATATTTATCATCGTACTTATTCATAATGGGTTGGCTTTGGGAACAGGGTATGGTATTGCGAGTATTTTCAAATTAAAGGATGCCAACCGGCGCACCATCACCATTGAAACCGGCATTCAAAATTCCGGATTGGGATTGGTGCTTTTATTCAATCCTAAGATTTTTCCACCCGAATTAATGTTGGGCGGGATGTTGTTCGTAACGGCTTGGTGGGGAATCTGGCATATCATTTCCGGCTTAGGCATTTCTGCCTACTGGAGTCGAAAGCCACTCAAGGTTTGATTACAGATTTATCCAATGCATCTAATTTCTATTGATTATGGCGAAGATATATGAAAACACCAAGCTCTATCTGATCATTAAAAAATATATAGCCTGGTCATTCAAGCAATACTTCAGTGAGATTACCATCAAAGGATTAGAGCATATTCCTAAGGAAGAGCCCGTCATACTTGCCCCCAATCACCAGAATGCCCTGTTGGATGCTTTGGCTATGTTGACATTACCTCCCTTTGAACAGCCTAAGGTATTTTTAGCCCGTTCCGATTTATTCAAGCTTCCTGAGTCCATTGTCGGATTTTTAAAATTTGCCAAGATTATGCCTGCATTCAGGATTAGGGACGGCTATGAAAATTTAGCTAAGAACCAAGCATCTTTTGCAACGGCAGATGAAGCCCTGTTAAATAACGCAGCCATGTGTGTGATGCCCGAAGGCAATCAGGAATTGGAAAGAAAAATTCGCCCTTTGGTTAAAGGCATCTTCAGAATTGCCTTTGGTGCCCAAGAAAAAATGCCGAAAGGGAAATCTGTGCATATCATTCCGGTAGGAATGGATTATGGAGATTACATCTATCCCGGTGCGCATCTGATTATCAATATCGGAGAACCAATCAAAGTAGCTGATTTCATGGATAGGTACCAAGACAATCAAGCGAAGGGATTGAATGTGATCAAGGACAAACTTTATCAATCATTAAAGGATCTGACTTTAGATTTAGCAAGTGATAATTATTATGAAAGTTTCAACATAGCCGTAGAGGCCTGTCAGCCTGAAAGCCTGTTGCTATTAAATTTAGAAGACAATGCCTACAACCAACTTATCGCTCGCATGCATACCGCTAAGCAATTAGTTGCAATGGAGACAAATGCCACTAAAGAGGAAATGAATGCTTTTGACCATCTATGCAAAAGGTACAAAAAGGGCATGCAAAAGGTAAAAATTGATACTAAAACGCTTATTCAGCCTAAGCCGGGCTTCTTCAAAATTATACTCAACCATGCAGCCATTATTTTGAACACCCTCTTTTTGCTACCCGGCTTGCTTTTCAACCTCATACCCACTGCCATTATTTCTGCTATTCCTAAATTGATGAAAATCAAATTTGTTGGTTTTTACAGTTCGGTTTATTATGTTGCCTCCATTGTCATACTCCCTATTTTTTATTTGATACAAAGCCTCATTTTCAACGTTATTTTTGGACTTCCTTGGTGGACATTGTTCTTTTTAATCCCTTTGCAATTTCAGCTTACTAAATTTAGTTTGTATTTATATAAAAAGATAAAGACTTTGTGGAGTGGTATAAAACTATATCGTTTACACAAATATAAGCCTGAACTTATTGAAGCATTGAGGGAAATGAGAAAAACCATCGTAAAGCAATCTAAATAAGTTAATTTCGGCTAAATACAAGCCTAATTCACACAAAGAAACACACATTCAAGCCCTTCTTTTTTATCTGCAAAAAAATGATTACTTTTGCGCTTTGATTTTTCTGAAATTTATCAATCTATATATTAAGAACTTATGAGTAACATTAAAAGAG
>CAZOUH010000028.1:0-11659 GCA_964582935.1 uncultured Paludibacter sp. | reverse complement strand
TCTGACTGTTAATCAGAGGGTCCTTGGTTCAAGTCCAAGAGGGAGAGCAAAAAAAAGACTGTCTCAATAGGGGACAGTCTTTTTTTATGCTTGCTTTGTTTCGTTTTGATGTGAATCTAAAGTCGAAATCTATTTTCTGTGGAGATTACCGGACTCGAACCGGTCACCTCAACACTGCCAGTGTTGCGCTCTAGCCAGATGAGCTAAACCCCCGTATTTGCTTAAAATGCGCTGCAAAGATAAGCAAGTTTTGGGAATATTGCTTACATTTGTGCAAATTAATTCAATGGCTACACAAAACGATACAATAATTCTGGGAATTGATCCGGGCACAACCATCATGGGATATGGCTTGTTGAAGGTGCGAGGCAATCACTCTTCTATGCTTGCCATGGGGGTGTTGGATTTAAGAAAGCTCCCCGATCATTATG
Source organism: uncultured Paludibacter sp. (assembly GCA_964582935.1). Classification (GTDB taxonomy): domain Bacteria; phylum Bacteroidota; class Bacteroidia; order Bacteroidales; family Paludibacteraceae; genus Paludibacter. The sequence continues at coordinate 11,228 of CAZOUH010000028.1, read as the reverse complement.
AGAAACTAACCCGCATTTTCAATCGTACTTTATCGCTCATTGATGAATTTCATCCTGATGAAATGGCTATCGAAGCTCCTTTCTATGGAAAAAATGTGCAGTCGATGCTGAAATTGGGTCGTGCACAAGGAGTTGCCATGTCTGCCGCACTCTACAGAAACGTACCCATCACCGAATATGCTCCTTTAAAAATTAAAATGGCAATCACCGGTAACGGCAATGCCTCTAAAGAACAAGTTGCCGATTTACTGCGCCGTTATCTTAATATCCGTCCCGACCAAATGCTACCACAATTGGACGCAACCGATGGATTAGCAGCTGCTTATTGTCACTTCTTACAAATAGGTAAACCGGCATCCTCTCAGACTTACAAAAGTTGGAAGGATTTTCTATCCAAAAATCCCGATAAGATTGTGTGATTCTTTTTTATCTTTTTTGAGGTGTTTTAATCAGCTCTTCAGGCTTTTTATTATGAAAATTTTCATCTGTATGATCCCAGGTTTCTTCTAATTCCCAATTGGCTCTCAATGAGAGTTTTTTTGAATAATAGATTACTTCTTCGGGCTGTATTCTCTGCTCTAAATCGCCTGTATCCCAAGTGTCATTATGATTGGCATCAATGAACATACGCAGAAAATAATCACCGGGGCGGAGATATTCAAACACGGCACCTTGTTGTGCTGCTCTTTTCGATTGTATCACTTGTTCTTTAGAATCAATCACTTGTAGATAAGCCCTTGCATCATAATCTTGCAACATGATTTTCAACGTGGAATAGTCTTCCAAAGATTTGATTTTAAAAGAAGTGGTGAGGGCATTAGAAACCCGCCCGTACATACTGACAAAAGCGGCAGAATCGATATCCAATTCGTAGCTTTCCTCCGGCTTCCAGGCATGACGCAACCCAAAAATCCGTCCAATGGAATCTCTGTGCAACCAGGTAAATTCAACCGGTTCGGTGATGGAATCTACTTTATGAGCCAGATGGATTTTTTCAACAAAAAAGGAATCCAAAGGCTCTTCAAAATCAAAAAGTATATCACGGTACAAATCGAAACTGCTTGACAAATTATTTTTAAAATTCAAAGGCTTTTGCTCCTCTACTGCCGCCTCCGACTTACTTTTAGCTGTTTGTTTTGGCTTCCTTTGAAATAAATTCAAAGTATCGGTAGTAGATACATAATTAAACAGAGAATCGGTTTTGAGGTAGGTTACCGCCAAGGTTAATGTATCTTGATTATACACCGCTGAATCCGGAATCCAATAAGTTAAACTGTCAAGCTGATTGGATTTTTGTATTAAAAACCGGGTTTCAACATCAAAATTAAGAGGTGTGAGTTGGGGCAGACTATCTTGTTTGTCGTTGAAGAACAAATGAAAGTATTTATTATCAGCACGTTCTGCTTTGACTAAATACTGTCTCTTTTTAGTTTCTTTAAAAAGTTTAATCAAGATATCATCCGGAGTATAAACAGTTTGCGTAAACACATGAACGGTATCCACAGTTACAGAATCTGCCCATAGGGTATCTGCCCTTTGTTCCATTTTAACTTTCGGGATGACGATAGAGTCATAAAAGGCAACAGCCTCACCGGGTTGGTATTTAAAGTCTCGGTTCAAATCAGACAAAGCATACAGTTTATATTGTCCTGTTTTTACGTTTTGAATGGTAAATTTACCTTCTGCATTGGTCTTGGCGATGCGTTTAAACTGGTCTCCAAGGATAGCCGTATCATTCAGATTGTCGTGTATGCCCACCACCACGCCCGGCATGGGGTTTAAGTCTTCGGCATTGAGCAACTGACCGGCAATCTGTAAAGTATCGATTTCGCTACCGGTAGCAAATGAAAAGACATAATTTTCCAATGGATTTTTCTCATTGAGATCGACGATAGCATTGCCAAACAAGATGCTGTAGGTCGTGCTGTCTTGCAATTCATCTTGCAAAGAAACAGAAAGCACTTTGGCATTCGTTTTCACTACCGGTTGCGTTTTTTGAGGTGGAGAAATAACCACGTTTTCGCTGACTTTATCCAAAGTGATATTTTCATTAAAATACACCTGAATGTCTTTCTTTTGGAAGTTCACTGCGCCGTTAAGAGGAGTAGAGCGCATCACTACCGGCGGAATGCTGTCTTTCGGTCCTCCCGTAGGTCCTGCTGCCCTGTTGGCACAAGAAGCAACGGTAAATATTAAAATCGTCAAGAAAAAAATTTGGTATAATCTCATTAATTTAAATATTTTCAGTTTGAAATTTAGTCGTTTAATCAGCATTCCTCCTCGCTAATACTTGGTGCCCTATCCTGCACCTTAGACATTTCTTATCCTCACAATAATTTTTATACAGTTGAATGAATGCCTGAGAATCACCTGCCGAATTGATTTCCATCTCTATTGCTTTCCACTTGCGAATGATGTGGTTGTTTTCCGGCGGAAGTTTATCGAGCAAACCCAAGGCCCTGTCTTTTAATTCCTGAATCTGTTTGTTCTCACCATAAGCAAACAGCATAGGAGCAACCGCATTAATCAGCAGACTGTAAACAGAATTTTGACCCATTTTTTTCGGCTTGGAAATATGCGATTCGCCATTAGGCAGATAATGACTTTGCCAGTACTCCGAGACCGTAACATTATTAAAAATTCGTTGCAATGCCTCTAAATGTGGATGATTAATGATGTAGCTGAATAAGTTTTTCCGATTAAAAAGTAAAGCAGCCAATTGGGCGATCCTGATATGCGGAAAATTATCGGGTCTCAAACGCAGCAAACGCCATTGCAAGTTTTCTACAGGCTGAAGATTGAATTTCCTTTTAAGAAATTCGTACTCCCCTTTCAGATTGCAAATATAAGCATCATTTGTAATTGTGCCATGCAGCAAACCTGATTGTCCAAATAAAAGTGCCTCTAACCGAAATAAATCAGACGCACATTTTTGTACGATTTGCCAGGATGTGGACACTGCCAATCTATAAAAAGCATCATTATTGACAGAAAACCCCATATGCTTACATAAAACAAGAAAGAAAGTCTCTTCCCAATGTTGCATGTTTCTAAGAAGCAAATCGTCAATTTCTTTTACCTTTTGCTCCATTCTTTCTGTCATCAACAGATATTTCCAAGCACGGATATAGATGGCATCAACACCTTTTAATTTATCTTCGCAAGCAATCCATTTCGCATTTGCAAGTAGGGTTTGATAATGTTGTTCAATATCTTCCACAAAACTCAACTCCAACTGCGGTATCTTTTGTCCATCAAGTCGAAAGACAGGTATATCCGCTTTTTTAACCACATGCAAAATCACATTGCCGTAATTCTTATTACCCTGATGTGCATGTCGATTCCAATCAGAAGCCAAGGTATGAATTTCTACATTCCCTGCCCAAAGGGTTTTTCCGATTTTTATTTTGGCATTGAAGAAATCAGGACCGGCATGTATATTCGGCTTGCCCACATCAATCACTTCTACAGCCTGTCCATCGGTAGTATATAAATCATGCTGTACAAACAATTTATATTGCCAGATATAATGTAAAATACATTCTTTCATAGTTTTGGTAATACATAAAAGATGAAACAAATAAATAAACAAACAGATAACAAACTATAAATACGCTCAGAAAAACAAACAGCTACAACAAAGCACAACCATATCCTTTTGACTGCCAGAATGCCAGCGCTTTAGGCAATACTTCCAATACATTCTCTTTTGCCTTCAACGAATCGTGGAATACCACAACAGAGCCTTTTCGCAGGTTCCGTCGGATGGTTTTCAGGATGCGCTCCGGACTTCTTTTTCGATCATAATCATAGGTAATCACATCCCACATCACAATATCATACTCTTTACGCAATGCTTTCAACTGAGCAAGCTTTATTCTGCCATGCGGCGGTCGAAAAAGCTTGCTTTGTATCATTTCCGATGCCTTTTTTACGTTTTGCACATACTCCTCCGTCGCGTAACGAAAGCCCCGGATGTGATTATAGCTGTGGTTGCCCGTTCTGTGTCCTCTTGCTAATATTTCCTGATACAAATCGGGATACTTAACGACATTTTCTCCCACACAGAAAAAAGTAGCTTTCCATCCAAAAGCATCTAAAATATCTAATACTTGAGGAGTTACTTCCGGAACCGGACCATCATCGAAAGTCAGGTATATCAATTTGGAACGGGTCTTTACACGCCAAATCAAGGACGGAAAGAACAGAGCCGGTAATCTTGAAAACTGCATATCCGATTTTTACATCCTTACCCGTTGAGCAAATTTCTGATAATCCTCCATATACTTTTCAAGGATTGCCGTTTGTTCATATTGATCTGCCAAAGAAAGCACATGATTGAATACGGCAAAATAATGTCCGATTTGTCTTTCCAAGCTACTACGCTGTGCAAAGGAAAGACTGAAATACCAATCCAAATACTCCACACTGGTTTGCGCCATTACATCCAAAATTTCACTTCCTTCTTCAAAGGCATGTAACTTCAAATACGACTCAGCCAAGGGAATGGAGTAAAAATCATGTCGTACGGTACTTGCAGGAATCACTTCCAAAGAATAATCCAATGCTTTTTTAGCACGTACCGTGTCATTTTCCTCTATCAAGGCATTTACCAACTGACTAAACATCATTCTGTGGGTGCGACACATCCGCATGGTATTTTCATCTAAATAAACTCCGGGATCGGCGATATTTCCGTAACGGAATTTATGCATCATATTATCGTACATTTCAGCAGTATTCACTCCTGCACCATTCCCCTCTGTACTCAAGGGCATAATTTGGTATGCCAAGCCTGTCAATTCAAAATGATCATTTAATCCCAAATAATAATCATCTCCAACGGTTACAGCAAAATACATCGGACGTTCCCAGTTGTTTTCCTTCAACATTTCAATCACCATCAATTCGCTTTTGGTCAGCCGCGACTTACCGCTTAAATCGATGTTGATACGTGGCACAATCTCGTCAGCTCTACTCGCATCCACCACTCCCTGTTTCAACACCTTTTCTTTATCAACAGGTATATACAGTTGTTTGGACGGAATAAACCCATCCCCATCTCTATGATAGGCAGGATCTAAAGCAATTCTAAAGGCTGTATCTACGTCTATGGGACGATCTACTTCATCGCGAACTGCAATAACCTCATTGGTTCCGGACACATATTCGTGGGGAGTCCATGAAATAGGCAGTGGGGCAGATAGATAAGCACCCCGCTTCATTTGGTCGATATACCAGTCAGTTTGCAGATAGCTTAAATTGCAAACCCGGATATCCGTACCCCGACCTTCTACCTCCTGATTGTACCATAAAGGGAAAGTATCGTTATCACCATTGGTGAAAATAATGGCATTTTCCTGACAAGAAAGCAAGTAATTGTATCCAAAATCACGCGCCACATAACGGTTGCTTCTGTCGTGATCATCCCAGTTTTCAACTGCCATCAAAGTAGGAACACCCAATGCGGCTATGGAAACGACGACAGCAGTGATATTTTTGGGTAAATATTGCTCAAAGAAGCGAATCAATCCGAGTACACCCAAACCAATCCAGATGCTGAAAGCATAGAAAGAGCCTGCATACGCATAATCCCTTTCGCGCGGTTGACCGGGAGTTTGATTCAAATAAATGACGATGGCAATGCCGGTAAGAAAGAACAATAAACCTACAATCCAGAAAGTATGTTTGCCCTCTTTGCCGTTTTTTATCAGATAAACAATGCCGATGATACCCAATATTAAAGGCAGCATATAATACCGATTGCGTCCTTTATTTTCTTTTAATTCAGTAGGCAGATTGGATTGATCGCCCACCAGTGCCTTATCTATAAAATTGAATCCTGTAATCCAATTTCCTTTTTCGATGCCGCCGTTACCCTGTATGTCATTCTGTCGCCCGCTAAAATTCCACATGAAATACCGGAAATACATATAATTTAGTTGATAGGAAAAAAAGAAGCGCAAATTTTCTCCAAAAGTAGGTACATATTCTGTTCGATCCTGACCACAATAGTCAAATCTCACCCTCTTTCCTTTGACATTACCCCAGGCTTTATAAGCTTTGACGTGATCAGGCGAGGAGCTGTACATCCTTGGGAAAAGCATATTGAAACGATCATCCATCACATAATTCAACTTGTGACCGGTTACAAAATACCGGTCCTTCTCCTTGGGACTTGTTTTAGGAAGCGGTGCGTATGAAGCCTCTCCTGTTTTATAAACAGGAATACAGGTATTTCCTTCAATCCTCAATTTGACAGGTGCATTGTAAGCCTGACCATACAATAGCGGTCTATCGCCGTACTGCTCCCTGTTTAAATAGTATTTCAGTGCAAACACATTGTCCGGTGAATTCTGATCCATAGGAGGATTAGCAGCAGAGCGGATAACGATAACCGCATAAGAAGAATAACCGATGAGTATCACGGTTATCATGACAACAGCCGTATTCAGCCATCTTGGATCCATCTTTTCCTTCAATTTGACAAAAGCAACAATCAAAGCAGCAAGGATGATTATTCCAAGTATGAAGTGAGAACCAAAAAATGGCAATCCTACTATGGTAATGGCGGCAATAAAAGCAATCGCCATTCTGATATAATTTTTCTGAATATAAGTCTCGATGATAGCCCAAATCAATATGCCTATGGTCAGGAAGATATAGACAAGCACACCAGAGTTAAAAGGCAGTCCGAATACATTGACAAAAAGCAATTCAAACAGACTGGCTATCTCAACAAATCCCGGAATGATGCCATACAGCACAGTGCCGAGAATAGCGACAGACACCAACATAGCTTTTACTACGCCCCAAGGTGTGACTTGATATTTGCGGAAATAATACACCAATACGATTGCCGGAATAGCCAAGAGATTCAGCAAATGTACGCCTATGGAAAGCCCCATCAGGTAAGCAATCAATATCAGCCACCTATCCGAACCGGGCTGGTCGGCAACATGCTCCCATTTCAATATCAGCCAGAAAACCAAAGCCGTAAACAGCGAAGAAGAAGCATACACTTCCCCTTCCACAGCCGAAAACCAGAAAGTATCGGAGAAGGTATAAGCCAATGCACCCACCATGCCTGCACCCAAAATTCCAATCAGATGCGCAGCTGTATATTCTTTTTCATTGGCAGAAATGATTTTCCTCGCCAAGTGCGTGATGGTCCAAAATAACAACAAAATGGTAAACGCACTCGCCAATGCCGACAAGGTATTGATCATCAGGGCAACCTGAGTTGGATCAGAGGCAAATAATGAAAAGAACCTGCCGGTCAGCATAAAAAAAGGAGCACCGGGAGGGTGTCCCACATCTAATCTGTAAGCAGTTGAGATAAACTCTCCACAGTCCCAAAAACTGGCTGTAGGTTCCATGGTGGAGAGATAAGTGAAAGCTGCAACGGCAAAAGCCACCCAGCCAAAAACATTGTTCAGTAATTTGAATTTCTTCATTGTGTTTTTAACCAATTAATATTTTTATTATCCTGTTGGATACGTATCGGAAACATCATCAATATAAGAATCTGCCACGCTGTATTGTTGCTGTATTTTTGGAGAAGACTCGTATATCAGGTCATTACATCATAAAAACGTCCAAAGATACGAAGAAAATTCTTTCTCAACAGATAAAAGTTTCTATTATTAGGCAATTTTAGATTTATGGGTCTGATAGAGGTTTCAGGAAAAGACTCAAAAATTGAAAAATTTATGCTAAACTTTTTCTATCCAAAACAGATAATCCACAAAACATGTTATATAACATACATTTATCAATACAAAAGCTTTATATTTGCATTTTCTATTTATATAACATACTTTTGTATCGAAATTTAACTTATTCTATTGTAATTATATGAACATTAAAATTAACGCTTACAATGCTGAGAATTGGAAAGAAATTACCGTAAAATCTTCTCTTCCTGGAAGTGTAAAAAAATTAGAGGAATTAGCACGTAACATTTGGTGGACCTGGGACAGTGAAGCTAAGGAGTTATTTCGCAATATTGACAAAGATGCTTGGATAGAAGCCGGATCCAACCCTGTGTTGCTGTTAGATGTACTTTCACACGACCAGTTGATTGAGCTTGGCGAAGACCAGGAATTTGTTCAAAAATTAGATAGCATCTATGAAAGATTTTCTCAATACATCCATACTCCAAAGCAAACTGATAAGCCCTCCATCGCCTATTTCAGCATGGAATACGGACTAACGGAAATCCTTAAAATTTATTCGGGCGGATTAGGCGTGTTAGCAGGTGATTATTTAAAAGAGGCAAGCGATTATGGCGCAGATATGACTGCAATCGGTTTTTTGTATCGCTACGGGTATTTTACTCAATCGCTTTCCGTTGACGGACAACAAGTTGCTTCTTATGAACCTCAGAACTTCAACACATTACCCATTACCCAAGTAAAGGATGAAAACGACAGTCCATTAGTGGTGGAAGTGCCATTTCCCGATAGAATCGTATATGCTTATCTGTGGAAAGTAGAAGTAGGACGTGTTGCGCTCTATTTATTGGATACTGACAATGATATGAACAGCGAGTATGATCGTTCCATTACACACCAACTTTACGGAGGAGACTGGGAAAACCGTTTGAAACAAGAAGTCATGTTAGGCATTGGCGGTATGTTGGCGTTGAAGAAATTAGGTATTCAGAAAGATGTCTATCACTGCAATGAGGGACATGCTGCATTAATCAATGTACAACGCTTGGTTGACTACGTAACTGAAGGACTGACCTTCCAGCAGGCATTGGAAATGGTTAGAACCAGTTCTCTTTACACAGTTCACACACCCGTACCTGCCGGTCACGACAGCTTTAGCGAGGATTTGTTCGTTAAATACATGAATGCATATCCAGCAAAATTAGGTATCAGCTGGGATAATCTGATTGATTTGGGAAGAGAAAACCCGGGTAACAAAGATGAAAAATTCTCCATGAGTGTTTTCGCCTGCAACACTTGCCAGGAAGTGAATGGTGTGAGTAAATTGCACGGCATGGTGTCTCAAAAAATGTTTAATCCCATTTGGAAAGGCTATTTCCCGAAAGAGCTGCATGTCGATTATGTGACCAATGGCGTGCACTTGCCTACGTGGACAGCTTCTGAATGGAAAAAAGTATATGAGAAGTATTTCGATGCTTCTTTCTATCAAGATCAATCCAACAAAAAAGTATGGGAAGCAATTTATCAAATTCCGGATCATGTGATTTGGGATACAAGAATGATCATGAAAAACAGATTGGTAAATTTTATAAAAGTGCAATTTCATGACAGCTGGCTGAAAAATCAAGGCGACCCTTCACGCATTGTTTCTGTATTGGATTCTATCAATACCAACTCACTGATTATTGGTTTCGGTCGCAGGTTCGCTACCTACAAACGCGCTCATCTGCTTTTTACCGATTTGGAAAGATTAGAGAAAATAGTAAACAACCCACAAAAGCCCGTGCAATTTCTGTTTACCGGAAAAGCACATCCGGCTGACGGAGGTGGTCAAGGATTGATCAAGCAAATCATAGAAATTTCACGCATGCCTCAATTCTTAGGAAAGATTATATTTTTGGAAAATTATGACATGCGATTGGCGAAACGCTTGATATCCGGTGTGGATATCTGGCTCAATACGCCTACCCGCCCCTTAGAAGCTTCCGGTACATCGGGAGAAAAAGCTCAAATGAACGGTGTGCTGAACTTTTCAGTGTTAGACGGATGGTGGTATGAAGGTTATGTAAAAGGTGCCGGCTGGGCGTTGACCGACAAGCGAACCTACGAAAACCAAGAACATCAGGATCAATTGGATGCGGCAACCATTTACAGCATATTGGAAAATGAAATCATACCGCTTTATTATGCCAAGAACACCAAAGGTTTTGCGACTGAATGGATTCAATATATTAAAAACTCCATCGCCCACATTACGCCCACTTACACCACCAAAAGGATGATGGATGACTATTTTGATAAATTTTACTATAAATTGGCAAAACGTGCTGCTTTACTTAAAGAGAATAACTACACGAAAGCCAAAGAAATTGCGACTTGGAAAGAAAGCATAGCCTCTCATTGGGATGCCATAGAAATTGAACATGTGCAGATTCCGGAGGAACTGTTCCATAATCCGCATGTTGGCGAAAAATACAAGATGGAAGTGACCATCAACACCAAAGCCTTGAATGATAAAGGGATCGGAATTGAATTAGTGGTGTTGAAAAAGTGTAAAAACAATGAAGACGCGTTGCACGAAGTGAAAGAAATGAATTTAATTGCTGCTGAAGGATCGAAGATGCGTTTCAGCTTAGATTACAAATTAAATCTTTCGGGAACCATCAAATATGCCTTCCGCATGTTCCCCAAGCACGAGGACTTACCGCACCGTCAGGATTTCTGTTACGTACGCTGGTTCTAAAAGTAGTAAAACAAATTAAAGTCTTCTGCCTAAGCGGGGTATCATATCCCGCTTCCAGGAGGCGAAAGTTCCCGATAAAATATGTTGACGAGCCTCTTTTACAAGCCATAAATAAAAGGCTAAATTATGAATAGAGGCTATTTGCATTCCTAAGAGTTCTTTGCTGATAAAAAGATGGCGTAGATAAGCTTTGGTATATGCCTGATCGACATATGAGGTACCATAGGGGTCTATGACTGAAAAATCATTTTTCCATTTTTCATTCTTCATATTCATGATTCCCTCGGAAGTAAACAGCATGCCATTGCGCCCATTGCGGGTAGGCATTACGCAATCAAACATATCCACTCCCCGCTCTATGGCTTCTAAAATATTGACGGGAGTACCAACACCCATGAGATAACGTGGCTTATCCTGCGGCAAAATTTCATTCACCACCTCTATCATCTCATACATTTTTTCGGTAGGCTCACCAACCGCCAAACCCCCAATGGCATTGCCCTCAGCACCAACAGCAGCTATATATTCAGCCGACTGTTTTCTCAAGTCAGGATACACACAGCCTTGCACTATAGGGAAGAAAGTTTGAGCATAGCCATATTTGCCTTCTGTTTCCTGAAAACGCTGATAACCACGGGTTAACCATTGATGGGTTAATTCCATAGATTTTTTGGCGTAATCATAGGAAGCATCACCCGGGGGACATTCATCAAATGCCATCATGATGTCAGCACCAATGATGCGCTGAATATCTACTACCTTTTCGGGAGTAAATAAATGTTTACTGCCATCAATATGCGAACGGAAAT
>CAZOUH010000027.1:1809-11670 GCA_964582935.1 uncultured Paludibacter sp. | reverse complement strand
GTGCTTAAAGTTGGGTCGGAAGCCAATGCAAAAGGTCCGTTGGAGAACCCAAAGACTTGAATATCATCCGGTACTTTCAGTCCTGCTTGTTTGATAGCGTATAATGCCCCAACCGCTGTTTGGTCGTTGATGGCAAAGATAGCATCCGGTCTTTTTGCTTGTTTTAAGTATTCGGGAGTTACTCGAATTGCATCGTCGTGGGTATCGCAGATACGGATTAAATCATCATCTACAGCGATTTTGTTTTTTCTCAAGGCGTCTAAATAACCATTTTTTCTGTTTTTTGAAATTTCGAGATGGGGCAGAGAGGCATAAAATAAAATACGCTGACAACCTGTTTGAATCAAGTACTCTGTTACAGCGTATGCACCTTTATAATCATCAACAACTACTTTGTCAGTTAAGATACCGGTGCAAATTCTGTCAAAAAAAACTAAAGCAATATTATTATCGATTATCTCCTGATAATGGTCGAAGTCTGTTGTTGTTTTAGACAAACTGGCTAAAATTCCAGAAACTCGGTTTGATATCAAAGCTTTCGTGTTCCTTACTTCCTTTTCGTATTGCTCACTGGATTGAGTGACGATTACGTTGAAACCCTCTTCTTCAGAGATTTCTTCTATACCTGACAATATAGAAGCAAAAAAGTGATTGGCAATTTCCGGTATGATAACGCCAATGGTTTTGCTACGTTTGGTTCTCAGACTTAAAGCCAATTCATTGGGTTGATAATGATGTGCTTTTGCATAATCCTGCACCAATTTACGTGTAGCGGTACTTATATCCGGATGATTCCGTAAAGCACGCGAAACAGTGGAAGGAGAAACTTTTAGTTCCCTTGCAATATCTTTAATGGTTACAGGGGATTTCTTCATGATACAAAGATAATTAATACAAATCGTGACTTCCTACAAAATGTAAAGCTAATCATTTTATTTTTAATGCAAACGTTTGCGGTAAAAATTTAAGTTTATCTATATAGTTTTATTGTAAACTGTGTGAAAAGCTTGTAAATTTGTAGTATATTTATCGAATAAATATCAAAGAATTAATCTTACTTAGAAATTAACAATATAAATTGTATTTACGATTTACGATTTTAGTATTTAGAATTTACAATAAATAATTATCAACCTTAAACAAGGAAACATGGAATATAAAAATTCAAGTTTAAAGATTCGTTTATTTTTTGTGGCGCTATTTTTTACCATGCTTGGCTTTCCGTCTTACGCACAAACTATTGCTATTAGTGGTGTAGTTAAAGAAGCCTCGACTGGTGAATTTGTGATAGGCGCCAACGTAGTAGAGGAAGGTACCACCAACGGAACGATTACCAATTTCGATGGTGAATTTTCTCTGAATGTCAAAGCAGATGCTAATTTGATAGTCAAATTTGTTGGTTACAAAGATGCTGTTATTGCTGTTGCCGGCAGACATTCCTTTGTGGTAGAGCTTCAGGAAGATGCAGTTATGCTGACCGAAGTAGTAGCCATCGGTTATGGCTCGCAAACCAAAAAGGAATTGACGGGAGCTGTCGCGAGTGTGAAGTCTGAAAGCTTTAATAAAGGTATTCAGAGTAGCGCAACCGGCTTGTTGCAAGGAAAAGTTGCAGGTCTGAATATCGTAAAATTAGGTGGTGGCGACCCTACCAATAAGGATTACAATGTGCAATTGCGCGGTGTAGGTTCCTTAAAAGGCAGTCAGTCTCCCTTGTTCATTATTGATGGTGTGCCCGGTGGGGATATCAATTCTGTTAACCCTAATGATATTGAGTCTATAGATGTACTGAAAGACGGTTCGGCTGCTGCTATTTATGGAACACGTGCCAATGCGGGTGTGATTTTAGTTACCACCAAGCGAGGCACTCAAGGCAAGGCGCAAATCGAATATTCCGGTAATTTAAGCGCGGATGCGATTTCCAAAAAACTAAGGGTGTTGAATGCTGCGGAATATCGCGAATTGATGATACCTAAAGGTCGGGCAGATGAGGGAGCTAATACTGATTGGCTCAAGGAAATTACCAGACCCTTAGCCTTTAGTCAGCAACATAATGTTGCCATGTCGGGAGGAACAGAGAACTTCACCTTCCGCGGTTCTGTAGGCTATAAATCCAATCAAGGTTTAGCCATTGAATCAGCATATAACGAAATACTCACAAGATTCTCAGCCAATCAAAAAGGCTTAAATGGCAGGTTGGATTTGGCGTATGATTTCAGCTATAGCAAACATGAAAAATCATGGGTTGATTATGAGGCATTCAATCAGGCATTGAAAAATAATCCTACCCGTGGCGTACGCTATGATGATGCTGTTGGGCAAGATCCTTCTCATGCTGATTTTGAAAGATATACGATGTATGGTGGTTATGTAGAACCTGATGGTTTTTCTACCTATAATCCTGTACCTATCATAACCGGCATTGATGATGACGGTAAGGGCGATTCATTTTTGGGTAGCGTAAGGGCTTCTTTCAATATTAATGATAATTTCAAAATTGGTTCTTTTGTTTCCTATCAAAGTGGTAATACTTGGACAGGCAAATACTGGCATAAGACTACCAGATATGGAGAAGGTGAAAAGAGGAAAGGAATTGCATCCCATAGCTATGGCGGTTATGCCAATAAATTGATTGAGAATACGCTGCAATATGTGAATCAATTTGGCATGCATGCTGTGTCGGGTTTATTGGGACAATCTTACCAATACAACGAGTGGATCGGATTTAATGGTACCAATACAGATTTTATCACTAATCTGTATTCCTACCATAATATGGGTGCCGGTATGGGCTTGAAAAAGAATGATGACAGGGTAGGTTTAGGAAGTTATAAGGATTCAGATAAATTGGCTTCTTTCTTTGCTCGCGTTATGTATAACTACAATCAAAGATATTTTCTGAACGCCAGCGTGCGTATGGAAGGCTCATCAAGATTTGGTCCTAAAGCTGATCCCGTATTAGGTAGATATGGCTTGTTCCCTGCACTTAGTGGTAGCTGGAGAATCAAAGATGAGGATTTTATGAGTTCGGTAGATTTTATTTATGATATGAAAATCAGAGCCGGAGTTGGCGTTACAGGCAACATGCCTCATGATACCAATTTATATATACAAAGGGTTGGTCCTACCGGTGATTATGTGTTCTTAGATGGAGAATACGTTCAGCCTTGGGGTATTGCCTCCAATATCAATGAATTCCTTAAATGGGAAAAGAAAACCGAGTACAACTTAGGAATTGATGCAGATTTCTTCAAAGATAAATTGTCTGTTGTGTTAGATGGATATTACAGAAATACCACTAATTTATTATGGGAATATAATGTACCCATGCCTCCATATCCATATGGTAAAATGTGGGATAATTATGGTCAAATTCAAAACTATGGAGTTGAGTTGACCTTGAACAGTCATATCTATCAGCAAAAAGATTTAGATATCCATGGCGGATTAATCCTTGCTTGGAATCGCAATATGGTAACGAGGATATCTTCCGGTTATGAAGGAACTTCAGATAACAAGCCGATTTTGGATGTTGGATATATCAGTGGAGATGGAGAAACCGGCGTAAATGTTATGAGGTTGCAAGAAGGTGAGCCAATTGGAAACTTCTATGGCTTCAAGTTTTTACGTGTTGATGAGGCTGGTAAACAAGTGTTTGTTCGCTTAAATTCAAAAGGTGAAGTTGTAGGTGAAACTACCTCTCCCAGTGAAACAAGAGATAAAATGATTATTGGTAATGCTCAACCGCTCTTGACTTATGGTTTTAACTTCAATGTAAGCTATAAACAATTCGACTTAGGCACTAACTTTAGAGGTCAGATTGGAGGGACTATCTTCAATATGAAACGCTATTTCTATGAGAATATCAACTCCGCAGAAAACGTTTTGTGGTCTGCCTTTGAAGGTGAAATGGGTAAGTTGGCAAGTACAGAAACTCGCAGGTTTTCCGATTATTTTTTGGAAGATGCTTCATATTTAAGACTGAATGATGTCACATTAGGATACAAAATTGCAACTACTAAGGAAGTGGCAAAGTATATATCGGATATCAGACTTTCTTTAACCGTACAAAATGCTTTTGTAATCACCGGCTATAAAGGAGTTGATCCGGAAGTCAACCAGGGCGGACTTGATCCGGGCATAGATGGCTTGAACTATTATCCAAAACAACGTTCATTCCTGTTTGGTCTTAATTTTAAATTCTAAACCACTAAATTTAATTGAAATGAAAATTAATAATATATTTAAAATCGGGATATTGTTGGTAGGTGCATTTATCATTCAATCGTGTACAGACTTAGATCCCGAATTATATTCAACTATATTACCTGAGGAGTTGGATAACAACCCACAAATGTTTGGTAACAAAATAACCGATGCTTATCTTGGCATGATAGGGGAGTATGGTTATGTGTATCGTGAAGGATATTGGAATATTCAAGAAGGCACAACGGATGAAGCAGTTGCACCAACACGTGGTGTGCATTGGTTCGACAATGGTGTACATATCGCTATGCATCAACATACATGGGCGTATAATACGAGAGATATTGAAAATGGTTGGAGTTTTGCCTACAACGGCGTGTCTAAATGTAATGAATTTCTCAAATTTGTTAAAGAGAAAAAAGGTGAACCACCCTATGATACTGAGACCGCATCCTTGGTTTCAGAAACAAAAGTGCTCCGAGCATTTTATCACTATTTGGCAATGGAAGTATATGGTAATATACCTATAGACAGTGGTGAGTTGGTAACTGAAAATGTGGTGCAACTTCATCGTAAAGATGTATATGAGTGGATAGTTGATGAGGTAAGTGGCAATTTGGAAAATTTACAAAATGAGCATAATTACGGAAGGTTTACCCAACCTGCAGCTCAGGCATTTTTAGCTAAGTTGTATCTAAATGCTGAAGTGTATAAAAGAAATAAGGTTTCAGACCCTGCCGGCGCCGGTAATCCAGATGATTATCAAAGTTGTATAGACGCTTGTGATGCTGTCTTAGATGGTGGCTATGGCTATCAGTTGGAATCGGATTATTCATCCATCTTCGCAGTCAATAATGAAACTTCTAAAGAAATTATCTTCCCCATAGTATTTGATGCAGTTTGGGCACCGGGGAATATGTTCCACTTGATGACTTATCATTATGTGCAAGCCAAATTGAATGATTATAAAACTGATACTTGGAATGGCTTCTGCACCCTACCGGAGTTTTATGATTCTTATAATGATGACCCGCAAGCTATCACCAAAGCTGATTATATTGAATTAGCAAGTTTGGTGTCGGGTGATCAAACAGCCTATGCAGCCAAGAAAGCTCAGATTAATGCTATCAGGGCTAATTGCCAAGATAACAGACGAGATAAAACATGGTTAGTTGGTGAGTTGAGAAAGGAACCCTATAAATTAGGTGGCATAGAATACGAATGTGTTATTGATGTTGATTTAGACTCCATCAAAGCAGCAGAAGGATACCAAACCTTCAAAGGTGCGAGATTCAAGAAGTTTGAAGTTGAAAGAGGTATAGGACATCATGCCAACAATGACTTTCCTTTATTCCGTTTAGCAGATATTTATTTGATGAAAGCTGAAGCCATCATGCGTAAGAACGATGGTAATGCTACTCAGGAAGCCGTTGATTTGGTCAATTTGGTACGTAATCGTGCAGGTGCCATTCCATACACAACAGCTACATTGACTATGGATGAATTATTGGCGGAACGCGGACGTGAGTTGGCTTGGGAAGGACACAGACGTACTGACCTTATTCGCTTCGATCAATATACAAAAGGCTGGAGATTTAAAGGTGGTGATACCGATATGATATCCCTATATCCTGCCGGAGAATCGTCAAGATATAGGATGATTATGCCTATCCCTAAGTGGGTAATGGATGCCAATCCCAATGTGTATACGCAAAATGATGGATATTAATTTAAACATAAACAATTACAATTTTCTTATTTATTAATCAATTAAAAAAACAAACAAAATGAAAAAATTTAGATTTTTATTTGTAGCTATCTTGGCAATGGCTATGGTGTTCAACACTTCTTGTGAAAAGGATCCTGTTGATGATGGTGGTGATGATGTAACTTTGGAAGAAGCTCCTGAATTAGATGCTCCCGGTGAAGGTAAAGTAACGATTGCTGTAAGAGTTCCTGAAGGAACATGCAACGGCGTTAGAGGGGTAGGTAGCTTTAACGGTTGGAATGATAACGACGAAACACAAAATTTTACAAAAGTTGAAGGTACTGAAACATGGTATCAACTTACTATTGAAAATGATTTTGAGGAAAGCGTAACCTTGTCAGTAAAAGTTTTAGGCATCAGAGAAGATGGCAGCTCAAGCTGGGACACCCAGTGGGGCGAAAACTGGCCTGACAAAGATCCTGAAGTTACTTTTGTAGGTGACGAATCTGAATCTGCTGAGTTTGAAATTGAAAATGACAGACAACCAAAATTAAATGTAACCGCAGGCAATCAAGTGATTTATATCGATATTGCTAAGTGGTCAAACGAGCCATGTGCTCCTCCGGTACCGGCAGGAACCGGTAAGTTTGTATTTACTCCAACTGCAGAATCTGTTATCCCTGAAGGTGCAGTAATTGTATTTACAGGTAACTTTACTGAAAATAACTGGGGTGATTCAGAAAGAACGATGACTCAAGAAGGTGATGCTTATGCTTGGGAAGGTGACTATCCTGAAAACTTTGAAATGAAAGTATTTGTTCAAGATGGTGAATGGATGGAAGGCGGTAATGTAAAATTACCAGTAGATGCTGAATTTCCATTCCACTTTGAAGGCACGATTCCGGAAGCAAAATAAGGCTATGCTATTCCATTTCCTAATAATATTAGGAATGAAGCAATAGACTGCAATATTTATTTTTGAACAATAATTCATTAGAACTGTTCAAAGAATATACATAAGACTGTGTCAACCTTAGTGTAACTATATGTACGACTGAGGTTGACACAAGTTTTAAACTAACTAAAGTCTAAGACTTGACAAATTCTTCTATTTTAAATCTCCCATCATCATGCAAAAACTCACCCTTTCTCTCATCCTTTTCTTGAATCTTTTGGCACTTTCTGTTTATAGCCAAATCATCACAACTAATCCTGCCTTTATCACACATGATTATAATGGTGAAGTAACTATTACCTATGATGCTGCTTTAGGAAATGCAGGTCTGAAAGGCTATACCGGTGATGTGTATGCGCATGCAGGTGTGATAACTACTGATAGTAAAACCGACACGGATTGGAAACATGCGCCCGCTTGGGGCGATAATTCGGCTAAATACAAACTGACTTCCTTAGGTAATGATAAATGGCAGTTAATGATTACGCCGAATATGAAAACTTATTATAATTTGGCTGCCAACGAGGTGCTAACCAAATTAGCATTCGTATTTAGAAGTGGTGATAAAACAAAAGAAGGAAAAGATACTGGCGGTGCAGATATTTTTGTGCCTATTTATGAAGCCGGACTGAATGTGTCCATCTCAAATCCTTCAGGCAATCTCAGTGTTGCTCCTGGAACAAATGTAATTTTTAATATTAAATCATCCGTGAATGCTCGCTTGCAATTGCACATCAATGGCATTCAAAAAGCAAATGCAAATAATGCCAGCATGTTAAATCATGCTGAAATATTCACACAAGCTAACGACTATCAAGTGATAGCATCGGCAACCCTCGCCTCCGAAACTGTTTATGATACAGTGATGATCAATGTGCCAACTGCTACCGTAACGCAAAGTCGCCCGGTAGGTGCACAAGCCGGTATCAATTATAATAGCAATACCTCAGCGACTTTGGTACTGCATGCTCCCAACAAAAACAATGTGTTCCTAATTGGCGACTTCAATAATTGGTCGCAATTGAATACCTATCAACTTAAAAAAGATGGCGAATATTGGTGGATTACCATAGATGATTTAATTCCCGGTAAGCTGTATGGCTTTCAGTATTTGGTAGATGGCAATATCCGCATCAGCGACCCCTATACAGAATTGGTATTAGATCCTTGGAGCGACCCCTGGATTAATGAACACCACCAACGTTTTCCCAATCTGAAAGAATATCCTACCGGAAAAACAGATGGATTAGTAGCTACTTTGCAAACAAACCAACCGGCTTACAATTGGGAAGTTCCTAATTTTGCCATGCCCAATAGGGAGAATATGGTCATTTATGAAATGCTGTTACGAGATTTTACAACCGAAAAATCATTGGAGGCAGCCATCGGCAAATTAGATTATTTGAAACATTTAGGCATCACTGCCGTAGAATTATTGCCCATACATGAATTTGACGGTAACGAAAGTTGGGGCTATAATCCCAATCATTTCTTTGCTCCGGATAAAGCTTACGGCACGCCGGATATGTATAAAAAATTCATTGATGAATGTCATAAACGCGGTATAGCCGTTATCTTGGATGTAGTATTCAATCATGCCACCGGCAGTCACCCTATGGCAAAATTATATTGGAATTCCGGTGCCAATAAAACTGCTGCCAACAACCCTTGGTTCAATATAGATGCACCCCATCCCTTTAGCGTTTTCCACGATTACAACCACGAATACCAAGGAACCAGAGATTACTTTAAACGCGTGTTGCAATACTGGATTCAGGAATATAAATTAGATGGTTATCGCTTGGACTTAACCAAAGGTTTTACGCAAAAATCCAGCAATGAATCAACTGCCTCTCGCTACGACCAATCGCGCATAGATATATTGACCGACTATTACGAAGCTACTAAAGCAGTGAAGTCGGATGTGATGTTTATCTTAGAGCATTTTTGCGATAATGATGAAGAAACAGTCTTAGCCAATAAAGGCATGTATCTCTGGCGCAATGTTAATAATGCATACTCTCAAGCAGCAATGGGATATAAGGCAGATAGCAGTTTTGGCGGCATGAACAGTTCACCCCGTCGGTGGGTAGGCTTCGCCGAAAGTCACGATGAAGAACGCAATTTTTACAAAGCTAAAACTTGGGGAGAAGGCGCTGTAAAAACTGATTCAGTATATCGCATACAGCATAGGGTACCTTTGAATATTGCATTTACAGTTTTAACGCCCGGACCCAAAATGCTGTGGCAATTCCAAGAAGTGGGCTTCGATTATTCCATCGAATCCTTTGGAGGAAGAACTGCCAATAAACCTCCCGTATGGTCGTGGATAGAAAACTTAGCACATCGCAAAGCTGCTTATACTACTTCTTCCAAAATTATTACGCTGCGTAAAATGTTCCCCAATGCCTTTACACAAGGGCAGTATAGCTTGCAAATAGGAGCCGGCGACTGGGATCAAGGCAAAAGGATAGCCCTGACGCATGGCGATTTAAATTTAGTGGTATTGGGTAATTTTAAACCCAATGATCCTATAACTGCTTATCCGAATTTCTCCAAAATAGGAATATGGTATAATGTGTTGGATGGTACATCTTTGGATGTTAGCAACACCAATATGAGCATTCAAATTCCACCTGGCAGGGTGATGATTTATGCTGATAGAGAAATTAATTTCCCTAATGGTGTTAACGATCCGACAGAAGATCCCGTTACCAATGTGTTGTATCCATCTGTTACCAATGGGAAGGTGTTTGTTGATGCCCATATTCAAAATGAAGTGGGCGTGTATAATTTGAGCGGTGACTTAATGCAAAGGCAGGTTAATATACAAGAAATTGATTTGACAGGCTATGCCGGTGGTTTGTATTTGATTAGGGTGCAAACTCCTGATAGGACTTTTGTGGGGAAGGTGGTGAAGTATTAGCCCCCCAACCCCCCAAGGGGGGCTATAGCCTCCCCCAGCCCCTCCGAAGGAGGGGAGTTTGGAGCGTGC
>CAZOUH010000027.1:0-1709 GCA_964582935.1 uncultured Paludibacter sp. | reverse complement strand
AAAGTCCCCTTTAGGGGATTTAGGGGTTGAAAGTAAAAACAGTAGTCTAACTAATAATTATTTGCAGAAACTAAAAGTCGCCCTTCGGGGGATTTAGGGGGCTTTTCTTTTAATTCATTATGAAACAAAAATTTCAATTATCCTTAGTTGTATTATTGCTCTTTGTGAGCAACACCTACGCTACCTTTATTGGTGGGCGTACTGATTTTCGTGACGAAAGTATTTATTTCTTAATGACTACCCGTTTTTATGATGGGGATGAAACGAATAATGTGCAATGTTGGGCAAGAGATAATCCCGGCGATCCGCCTTGGCGTGGTGATTTCAAAGGCTTGATAGAAAAGTTGGATTATATCAAAGCCTTGGGTTTTACTGCCATTTGGATTACACCGGTGGTGGAAAATGCGAGTAGCTACGACTATCATGGTTATCATGCCATCAATCATAGTAAGGTCGATCCGCGCTACGAATCGCAAGGGGTGGATTTTCAGGATGTGATTGATGCTGTGCATGACCGCGATATGAAAATCATCTTAGATATAGTGCTGAACCATACCGGTAATTTTGGTGAGGAAAATCTCTGCCCCATGTTTACAAAAGTAGGCGATTTATCCCATCCTGATTGTATGCAGTTGCACCCCGATAATCGACTGCCGGCTAACTATAAAGAGCTGTCCGCTGAGGATCAGTTCAAGGCACGCATGGCTTTGATGAAAAACACGGATGGTGTGAATCATGACCATCTGAACTGTTATCACCATAGGGGTGAGTTTAATTGGGATGATTTGACTACGCAATGGGGTACCATAGCGGATGATTGCGTGGACTTGAATACAGAAAATCCTGTGGTTTATAATTACTTGTTGGAATGCTACAAACGCTTTATCGCTATGGGTGTGGATGGTTTTCGCATAGATACGGGCAAACATATTTCACGTTTGTTATTCAATAAAATTTTCAATGATGCGTTTCATCAGGCTGCTAAAGAAGCCGGTAAAACTGACTTTTTTATGTTTGCCGAAATTGCAACGCGCATCCACGAAGTGTGGAATGGCGGACTGCCACCTGTATCCAATCCTTTTTACACTTGGAAGGATAGCAAAACTTACGATTGGAGTGAGGATGCAAAACCTTATGCTGAAATAGCCGTTTTTGCGGAGAATTTCGATGAAGCTGCTCAAAATTTTGTCAATCAAAAAGCTTGTATAGATAATTATAATGATAATTTGTCGGTTACGGAACAGCCTACTTCCGACAATCATTTGTTGCGCGGCAATAACTATCACGCACCAGATTACAGCATGCATTCAGGATTGAATGTGATAGATTTCCCTGTGCACTGGAATTTCAGCACGGCTGACAAAGCATTGGATATGGCATTGCAACACGATCATTTTTATAATGATGCGACCTTCAATGTGGTGTATGTTGATTCGCATGATTTTGCGCCCGATCAGGCACCACAGGAATTGCGTTTCAATCTGCCGCAGGATACTTGGGCTGAGAACCTGTCCTTGATGTTCACTTTTAGGGGTGTACCTTGCTTGTACTATGGTTCGGAGGTTGAATTTAAAAAGGGCATGCCCATAGATGTGGGTCCGGCCATTCCTTTGGAAGAAACCGGCAGGGCGTATTTTGGCGAGCATATAGAAGGTCAAGTTGAGGTGCAGGATTTTGCTCAATATAAGAAAGCAAGTGGTAATATGGCT